>JBKJKH010000062.1:0-5394 GCA_046597595.1 Gemmatimonadaceae bacterium | reverse complement strand
GCCAACCGCGAGAAGGCCGCGCGCTCCCCAGCTCAACCCGAGCGGAAGGTCGGGAATGCTGGCAAGCGGCACGACCGGTCCGCCATCCACGGAGACCTTCTTGATCTCGTTGCCCTGAGCGAATGCCACCCACCGTCCGTCTGGTGAAAAGGTCGGCGCGCGCGTCGCGGTCTCCTTGCTGAGTTCCCTGGCCCCGAGCTGGTCCGTCGTACGAAGCCACACCTTGCCGCCGCCCGAATTCGGACTGTTCGCGACGTACGCGAACATGTCGCCCCTTGGCGACACCGCGACCGTCGTACCGAGCGACGTCCCGTCTATGAACTGGTGATCTTTCGGGAGCACCAGCAGAAATCGCACGACCGGCTCCGGCGTTTTCTCGCGCGCGATGATCCACAACGTGCCGGCACCCACCGCAGCGAGGAGCAGGACAGACAGGTACACTACGTCGCGCTTCCCAAACCGCGATCGTGGCGATGGCGTGGCTGGCGCCGCCGAGGCGGCGGTCGCGCTCGACGTCTGCGTGGACCGTCCGGACAGGGCGTCAGCAAACTCTCGCGCCGTGGCGAAGCGGTCGGCCGGCAGTTTTTCGAGCGCATGCTCGAGCGCCCACTCCACGTGCGGCGGTACGCTCGACCGGCTCGCGCGAATGCTGCGAGGCTTCTCGGTGAGCAGTCGCGCGATGATCGCCTGCGCCGTCGTCCCGGTATGCGGCGCTTCGCCGGTGAGCATCTCGTACGTCACGGCGGCGAGTGAGAAGATGTCGCTGCGGCCGTCCACCACGCGGTCGCCGGTGGCCTGCTCGGGCGACATGTACTGCGGGGTGCCTAACGAAAGCCCGGTCTGGGTGATGCGGCTGCCGCCCGCGTTGCTCACGGCGAGTGCAATGCCGAAGTCAGCGATCAGTGGCTGCCCCTCCTGGAGCAGTACGTTCTCCGGCTTCAGGTCTCGATGAATCACGCCGTGCCGGTGCGCATAGTCGAGTGCCCCGGCGAGTGCCACGCTCATGCGAACGGCTTCGTCCACCGACAACTGTTTCTCGCGCTCGAGCCGCGTGCGCAGCGACTCGCCCTCCACGAACGGCATCACATAAAACAGCAGGCCGTTCGCTTCGCCGCTGTCGAACAACGGCAGCAGGTTGGGATGCTGAAGGTTTGCGGTAACCTTGATCTCGGCGAGAAAGCGCTCAGGGCCCAACACCACTCCCAGTTCCGGCTTCAGCACCTTGAGCGCGACCTGGCGGTCGTGCTTCCGGTCGTGCGCGAGGTAGACGGTGGCCATGCCGCCGGCGCCGATCTCACGAGTAATCTCGTATCGGTCGGCGAGCGATGCACTCAACGTCTGTAGTTCACTCATGCGGATCTCAAGGAGCGGTTTCTGCCTGCGCCAAGATGGACTGTGCGGCTCATGGCGCAAGAGCGGTGGCGCCCGTGGTTCTGCTGATGCCCCATTCACCAGAGCGGTACGGTTTCAGATAACCTTCTGTAAAAACTGCACTTAGGCCGGCCTTTGTACCGAAGCGTCCTGCCGCATGAAGCCGTGTGGGAGGAGCGCCTGCGGTGGGGTTGCGTACCAGGAACGCGCTCTGCGCTCGCACGCTACGGCAGTGCGTGCGCTGTGAGGACTCTTCGCGGTGGCGTGTACTGAATGGCGGGTACGCGGCGGCGCCGTAGATTCGCCACCATGAACACCTTCACGAGCCGCCTCGTCAAAGCGTCACTGATCGTGCCCGTTGCCCTCGGCGCACAGTCCGCTCCTCCCAGCAGGACATACACTCAGCTGACATCGCTCTTCACTGAATGGCGAGCCTTCGAGGAGCCGCCGCGTGTCCGCGGCATTCCCGATTACGCACCGGCCACCAACACCAGGCGACTCGCCGCGCTCACCCGATTGCAGCAGAGGATGCGTGCGATCGACACCACTGGATGGCGCATCGCAGAGCAGGTGGACTGGCACCTCGTCCGCGCCGAGATGAACGGCATGCAGTACCACCTCTCGGTCCTCAAGCCGTTCGCGCGTGATCCCGCCTACTATGCCTCGATTCGTCCTGAGGAGAGCGACACGCCCGCGGAGGAAGGGCCGATCATTCACGGCGCCATCCGCCTCTGGCAGTATCCCGTCTGGCCACGCACCGTCCTCGATACATCGCGGGCACTGAACGCCGAGGAGTCGGCGCGCCTGACGGCTCAACTGCGCACGATCCCACCGCTCTTGAAGCAGGCGCGGGTGAACCTGGCCGCCAGCAACACGCGCGACCTGTGGCGTGGAGGCGATCGCGCCTTCACGGAACAGCGCGAGGCGCTCGCGCGCCTGAAGACTCTGGTGGGCACGAGAGACGCAGGGCTCGTCGAAAGCATCGACGACGCGATTGCCGCGACCGCCGCGTTCGAGTTCTGGGTGCGCGCCGAAGCGCCGAAGAAGACGGGTCCCTCCGGGATCGGGAAAGCCCAGTACACGTGGTTCCTCAAGAACGTCCTGCTCGTGCCCCTGACGTGGGAGGATGAAGTCACCATCACGCGGCGTGAGCTCGCCCGGGCGCACGCCTCGCTGAGGCTCGAGGAGACGCGCAATCGCGGACTCCCTCCGCTCGCGGTCGCGCAGACCGCTGAGGAGTTCGCCGCGCTGCAGGAGCGGGCGATCCCGCGCTATCTGCAGTTCATCCGTGACAAGCGTATCGTGACCGATGAGCCCTGGATGGAGCGCGCCCTTCGTGAGCGTATGCCGACATTCGTGCCGCCGGCCACGGCGAATTTCTTTTCGCAGGGCACCCTGCGCGATCCGATCCCACTCTGGACACACCTCTGGCACTGGTGGGACAACGCGCGCTTCCGCGAGCACCCGCACGCGAGCCCGATCCGCCGGTCGCCGCTGCTGTACAACGTGTGGATGAGTCGCTCCGAAGGCATGGCGACATCGATGGAAGAGTGGATGATGCACGCGGGCTTGTACGATGCCTCGCCCCGTTCGCGGGAGATCGTGTGGATCATGCTCATCGCGCGGGCGGCCCGCGGCCTTGGCAATCTCTACGCGCATTCGAATGAGCTCACGATGGCGCAGGCGGGGGACCTCCATGTGAACTGGACGCCGCGCGGCTGGATGCGTCGCGACCCGCTCCTCGGCTTCGAGCAGCACCTGTACCTGCGGCAGCCGGGCTACGGCGCCTCGTACATCACCGGCGGGCGTCTCATGGAAGAGACGATGGCCGAGCGTGGACGACAGCTCGGGGATGCCTTCACCATGCAGCGTTTCTTCGATGAGGTGAATGCGGCGGGAATGATCCCCGTGTCACTGATTTATTGGGAGCTTACGGGGGACGATCGCATGATCCGCGAGCTCGGCCCTGGGGCACGACCGCTGCCGTTCAGGTAGGTGGGGTGAGCGTCAGGGCGACGATCACGCTGTGCGCGGCCAGGGGTGATTGGGTTGCACATGGCTCCAGGCGACCGCAACGTTATCCCGCCATGACCCACCATCACATCGGTATTCTATCTATCCCCAAAGGAGTACGTATGAAGACTCTTTGCGCCACGCTGCTTGCCGTCGTCCTGCCCGCCGCTCTTGCGGCCCAGCAGGCGCCGGCGACGCCACCGGCAAATCCGATCACCGGCGCTTTTCGCGCCCGCATCGCCACCGCCGAGCGAAACCTCGCGCAGGCGTTCGACTCGATTCCGCAATCGAAGTTCAGCTTCAAGCCGACGCCGGCACAGCAGAGCATCGGGTACATCGCGCAGCATCTCGTGTCGGACAACTATCTCTTCTGCAACAACTTCGGGACAATGAAGGCGACGCGACCGGCGATTGATACCACGACCGCCGACAGCCTGAAGGCCGCGTGGCCGAAGGATACGCTCGTAACGAGGCTCCGGGCTTCGTTTGCCTTCTGCGAGACCGCGTTCAACCAGCTCGATGACGCGAGACTGGCGGACCAGATCACGGTGCAGTTCGGGCGAGGTGCGCCGCGTACCCTCGCGCGCGCCTCCATGGTGCTGGGTCACGCGCTCGACATGGCGGATCACTACAGCCAACTGGCGAACTACATGCGCCTGAACAACATCCTCCCCCCGACGGCACTGCCGAGGCCGAACCGACCGGGGAATTAGGGTTTCGCTCAGCCAGCCAGCGCTGCCGATTTTGACAAACGCCTCCCTGCAACTTTTGAGTGAGGCGTGTTTTTTTAGCGTACCTTCCCCAACCGCGCCGGCCCATGCGCCGTAGTACGTTGCTCCAAGCGTGGCCACTTCCATGAAGACCGATGCGCTCGTTGTGCTCGGCCGCGGCGTCCGCAAGGACGGCACGCTCGGCCTCATCGCGCGCGCCCGCGTGGATCGCGCCCTGCAGCTGTTCACGATGGGTGTCGCTCCGCGCGTGATCTTCGCCGGGCACTACGCACTGATGGCTGATGCCGAGCCCGTGATCACCGAAGCCGAAGCGATGGCCGCGTACGCGCGCGCGCACGGGTTGCCGCCGAAAGCGATCCTCATCGAAGACCAGTCGCGCGACACGATCGGCAACGCGTACTTCGTCCGCACGCGCTGGCTCGACCCCAGCGGGTGGCGCTCGATTCGCGTCGTGACGACCGACTTTCACATCCCGCGCGCCGCCTGGATCTTCCGCAAAGTCCTCGGCCCCGACTACGACGTCTCCTTCTCGGCGGCGCCAAGCGATCGCTTCGCGGCGTCGATCGCGAGGCGGGCGCGGGATGAAAGCGACATCGCCGCGTTTCTCGCCGGCTGGCTCGGCCCCATCTCCGACGGTGATCTCGGGGAAATCGAGCGATTGATCAATCAGGAACACCCCGGCTATGCGACGAATCCCACGATGAGCAAAGCCGAGCTCAAGAGCTATGTCGATGCGATTGCGCGCGCGCGCAGGACGGAAGAGAATCGCCCGCACCCAACCATTGCGCGAAGTCTGGAGGAGCGCCTGGCTGATCTATAGATGCGGTCCGGATCCCATCAGTGACTTCGCGCACTTATTGCCTAGAGAATGCGCATGACATCTGTAGCGATCATGCACGGGTATCTCCTCGAGGGATCGGGGAGCAATCTCTGGACGCGATGCGTCGTCGAAGCGCTCTGCCGGAAAGGCCACACGGTACAGCTCGTCTGCCAGGAGCCGCATCCCGATCGGTACGACTGTATCACCGCCGCCTATCGCTATCACCTCGATGGCACCGTCGAGACGATGTTCGAGCGCGCGCTCGCGCCGGGGTTCACCGGCCGATGCACCATGCACAAGCCGCAGCTCGGTGACACGCTGCCCGTCTATGTGTGGGACAAGTACGAGGAGTACTCGAACGTCGTCCCGATGATCGACCTGCCGGACGACGCCATCGAGGCGTACATCGAGAACAACGTCCGCGTGGTTCGCAGAGTCGTGCTGGAGCATGACGTCATC
>JBKJKH010000498.1:0-5275 GCA_046597595.1 Gemmatimonadaceae bacterium | reverse complement strand
TGCCCGCCCTCGCGAAGAACAGCCTGTCGCGCGCCATCGCCCAGTACACGCGCGCGCCGGCGAGGATGAGGCCATTGTTGCAGCCGAAGGTCGAGATGAGGATCAAGCCCGCCATCGCGAGCGCCGCGCCTGGGCCGAAGATCACCTCTGCCGCCGCGGTACCGACGCGGTCCTGCGTCGCGAAGCGAATACCGCGCTCGAGGACCGTCGCGCCGTCCGCCGTCCCGTCGAAGGGCAGTACCGTGAGGTAAGAGACATTCGCGAGCACGTAGAGCAGCGTCACGAGTCCCGTCCCGATCACCAGCGCGAGCGGCAGGTTCCGCTTGGGGTTCTGCACTTCGGCAGCGGCGAATGTGACGTTGTTCCACGCATCGCTCGAGAAGAGCGAACCCACCAGCGATCCGCCGAACGCGATGATCAGCGTGGTGTTGAGGTCGAACGACCCACTGAAGTGTCCGTTCGAAAAATTCGCCGCGATAGCGGTCGCGTTGCGGCCAATCGCGAGTCCGAGGAGGATGAGCAATGCCAGCGCGCCGGTCTTCACGACGGTCAACGTGGTTTGCACGAACTTGCCCTCGCGCACGCCCCGCAGGTTGATCCAGGTGAGCACCCAGATCGAAATCAGTCCGACGAGACGCTGCGGAGACAGGCCAAGCTTGATCGCGTTATCGGCGCTGGTGCATCCGAGCATGGAGAGGCACACATCCTGGCTCGGGAACCACGTGTAGAGGTCCGGCGTGATCGCCGGCCAGAGCACACCCAGAAAACGCCCGAAGGCGACGGCGACAGCAGCGATCGTGCCCGTCTGGATGACCACAAAAAGCGTCCACCCGTACAGGAAGCCGAGCAGCGGGCCCATCGCCTCACGCAGGAACACATACTGCCCGCCCGCGCGCGGATACATCGCGGCCAGCTCGCCGTAGGCCAGCGCGCCGAGGATCGTGATGACGCCCGTGACAATCCACGCCAGCAGCAGCCAGAGCGGCGACGGCAGCGTCCGGGCCATGCTCGCCGAAACGATGAAAATGCCGGACCCGATCATCGACCCCGCGACGAGCATCGCGGCGTCGGTCAGCGTCAGGGCCTTGACGAAACCGCCCTGCGCTTCGGTCGCTTCCTCGTTGGTCGCGGCCATGGGTTCGGCTGGGGTATGTGTAAAAAAAGACCCGGCGTGAGGGTGAGCCGGGGTTGGGTGCTTCGTGCGACGGGAAACTATTGTGGCAGTGGGCTTTGCGCCAGACCGCATGAGCTGCTTTCAGGGGGCGATTGCCGTCACCACGGCCGTATCGCGCACGGGGGTTCCATCGCGCTTTACCGCCGGCCTGAACCGGATTTCGCGAAGCATGTCCATGATGCGCCGGTTGTAGCCGCCGTCCCTCGACTGCGTAAAGGCAATCAGTCGTGCGTTTCCGCGTTCGTCGACGTCAAAGCTTGCCACCATCGTATAGGGCCGGACGCGTCCCGGAACGGGAAGTGGGAGGAGTGCGAGCTGGGTAAGCGTCGGGGGGAAGATCTCTGCGTCCCCACCGCCGGTGCCTGATCCCACTCCACTCCCCACGCCGGTGCCGATGCCCGACCCCACGCCACCCCCGGAGCCGGGGCCCGATCCGGACGTACCATCCGCACCTGTGCCTCCTCTCGTGCCGGGCATCGGCGCCACATCCGCCGCCGGTGCCGCGGGAGCAGGCAGGGCTGTCTCAGGCTTTTGCTGCTCGTCAGGAGGAGGAATGGCCGGCACGGGTACGGGCACTGGCACCACTGGTGGAATGGGCGTCGCAGGAGCCGGAGCCAACATGCGCAGATACTGCAAACGCTCCGTAAGGGGATCGCCCCCACTCCCCAGCGTCCCTCCACCGCCACCACCGGCAGGTCCCGGCCCGTTCGCGCCGACCGGCGGCTCGGGTGTCAGCACCTTTGCCAGCATTATGGGCGCGACGAGCAACAGGATCAGCAGGACGTGAATCGCCACGGACGCGATGGCGCTTGGCGCCTTGTTCTCGCGCGGAACCGGAAGCCCGACGGGCGGCCGGTAACGCGGGCGCCCGGCGTCTGGGCCCCCCGTGTCCTCCAGCGCGCCGTCTTCGTCGTTGAATTCACTCATCTCTTCACTGATACGAATGAGGAGGCACAAAAGGTTCCGGACGCGCCACACGCTTCACCGCGGAATCCCGGAAATTCCCGATGCGCCCGAAAAAAAACAGGGGTGGAGGAGGCTGAGCCTCTCCACCCCCTTTTCGTCACATCAAAAACCCCTCGCTCAGCCTCCGCTCGCCGCCGCCTCTTCCTTAGGCGGAACACCGATGACCTTCACGCCGGCCCCGCGTGCCACGTCCATCGCCTTGATCACGTCCTGATAGACGACGTTCGAGTCCGCTTTCACGAAGATGATCTTCTCCGGACGCGGATCGTAGATCTCGCGCAGCCGCGGTCCAAGACGCGCCGCAGTGACTGCTTCCTTGTTGATCAGGAACACTGGTCCCGGAAGAATCTCGAGCACAATCTGGTCGCTCTTCGCATTCAACGGCGCCACGCTCGGATTCGGATCCGGCAGCTGGAGATCGATCGACTTCCGGAGCTGCGGCACGATCATCATGAAGATGATCAGCAGCACCAGGAGCACATCGATCATCGGCGTGACGTTGATGTCGTTCTGAAGGTTCGTAGAACCGCCGCCCGTGGACATGGACATGGGTCAGTCCCCTCCCGGCATGTGGATTCCCTTCTTGGGGGCGCCGCCGCCTTCGGGCTTCGGGATGTCCCCCGGAACCGCCGACTCCGTGCCCGGCACCTGCTCCGAGATCATCCCCGTCACGCGCACACCGTTCTTCGCCGCGATGTCCATGGCGTCGATCACGCGCGCATACTTGAGGGATTTGTCGGCCTTGATGAACAGGATCTTGTCTACCGTGCGGAGCTCGTATATCCGCTTCAGTTCGTCCGCAAGCAGGTCGTTCTTGGCGAGCGGCCGCTTGTTGAGATAATAGTTCCCGTCGCGATCAATGCCGAGCACCTGATCTTCATCTTCTTCGGGATGCCCCCTCAGATTGATCCCCGAGGGTGGCTGTGCGTTGAAACCCGCCGCGATGGCCGGGACAACGATCATGAAGATGATGAGCAGGACGAGCATGACGTCGATCATCGGCGTCACGTTCGGCTCGGCCTTTACGCCACCGGAACTACCGCCAATACCACCAGCTGACATTCCCATCGAAATCCTCCGCGTGCGTGAAAGAGTGACGCGGGGTTACTGCGAGATGGGGCCGCCGCCAGGCGCAGCCGTGTTGAACTCACGCGTGAAGCGTGACCGGCCGAACTCGCCCGACACACCCTTGATGAGATAGTCGATCATCTCCTTCGAGGAGTACGTCATTTCAGCGGTGAGGTTGTCGATCTTGGTCGTGAAGTAGTTGAACATCCACACCGCCGGGATGGCCACGATGAGGCCGAAGGCGGTCGTGATCAGTGCCTCGGCGACACCAGCCGAGATCGCGGTCAGTCCGCCCGAACCCGATGCGGCCATTCCGGTGAAGGCGTTCACGATACCCATCGTCGTGCCGAGGAGGCCGACGAACGGCGCCGTGGCGCCGACGGTGGCCAGCACGCCCAGACCACGCTTCAGCAGCACCAGCGTCATCAGCATTTCGCGCTCGATGGCGCGCTCAGCTGAGTTGATGTCGGCCACCGTCACGGAGCCGTCCTGGATCAGCGGCTTGATTTCGCCAAGCGCATTGCCGAGCACGCGGGCGACGTGGGACTTCTTGTAGCCCTCAGCCAGGCGGATCGCCTCGCCAAGATTGTCTTCCTCGAGGAACTGCGAGAACTCCGGCGCGAACTTCAGCGTTTCCTTCTGCGCCGAGCGCAGCTGCCACCACTTCTGAAGGACAATGGTAAGGGACCATATGGACATGATCGCCAGGGTAAACACGATCCCCTTGGCGAACGCGCCCATCTGGTTCCACAGGTCCATCATTGACAGTTCCATGATTCCTGATCTCCTGAGTGTGGAGTGCGACGAGTAGTTAGCGCGCGAGATTGAAGACGAACGGCTGCTGGACGAGCTGTTTCACTTTGCGCCCGCCCACTTCTGCGGGAATGAACCGCATCTGCGGGAGCACATTGCGAATGGCGGCGGTGAACAGGTCATGCGACGACTTGAGCACCTTGAACGTGTTCATCTCCGCGCGGCCGTCCGTATCCACCACGAACTGCGCGAGCACCTCGCCCTCGACTCCACCGGACCGGAGGATGTCGGGATAGCGCGGCTGTGGGCCGCCCGGGATCTGCGCCGCGGGCTTCTCCACCTGAAATTCGAAGTACGGCTGGTCGGTATTGATCGGCGGTCCACTGCCGACACCCTTCCCCGTGCCGCCGGCGACGCCCTTTCCCGTGAAGTCGCGCTCGTCCGTCACATTCTTGGTGAGGTCGACATCAGGGATGACGTCAGGAATCTTCGGAGGCGCGACGAGCACCTGGAACCCCTTCGGCGGCGTGGGGGCCGCAACGACCTCCTTGGGCGGAGGGGGCTTCTCGGGCTCGGGCTCGGGTTCCTTGGGCTTTGGCGCCTCGACGAACTTCACGTTCTCGACTTTCGTCTTCTCGACAATTCCCGTCGCTCGCGCCGTTGCATACACGGCCCCGACAATCATGATTGAGTGCAGGACAACACTCATGATCATGCCGCCGGTCGAGCGTTCCCTCTTCGGCTTTGACTCGAGCAGATTGTTGAACATTCAATCCCACTCTGTAGCGGAGTATCGGCGTAGGCGCCGATGCCACTGGTACTGGACGAGCGGAAGCTACCCGCGACGTGTGGTGGCGGAATGGCGGAAAGATTAAGAAACGGTGAATTGCGAGCGGACGGTCGGGCCAGCTCAGACCGTCGAGTGCGGCGACGCATGGAAGGGCAGTGTCACCGTGAACGTGCTTCCGCGACCGAGGCGTGACTGCACCGCGAGCGAACCACCATGCGCCTGCGCAATCCACTGGCTGATCGCGAGTCCAAGCCCGAATCCGCCCCTCGCGGTATCGCCCGCTCCGCGACGTGATCGCGCGCGATCCGCCCGCCAGAAGCGTTCGAACACGAAGGGCAGGTCTACCGCAGCAATGCCGAGGCCGGTATCGCGAACCGAGAAGGTGATTGCGTCCAGCCGGCGGCTGAGGCTGAGCTCGACCTTGCCTCCCCGGGGCGTGTACTTGATGGCGTTTGTGACGAGGTTGAGGAACAACTGGCGCAGGCGTTCCCCATCGCCTGATACGGTGACAGACTCGGCCACGG
>JBKJKH010000162.1:0-9763 GCA_046597595.1 Gemmatimonadaceae bacterium | reverse complement strand
GCCCGTGTCACAGCGCATCCTTCATGTCGATTCAGGCCGCGATTGGCGCGGCGGACAGCGGCAGGTTTTCCTGCTGGCGTCCGCACAGCGCGACCGCGGACTTGAACCGCTCGTTGTCACACCGGCGGAATCCGCGCTCGGCAAGCGGCTGCGGGCGGGCGGCGTTGCGGTTTCGGCCGTGAAGATGCGTGCCGAGTGGGACCTGAACAGCGTGCGTCGCCTGCGATCGCTGATGAAGACGTGGATGCCATCGCTCGTGCACGCGCACGATGCGCGTGCGCATATGCTGGCACTGGCCGCACTCGTCGGGCACGATGTCCCGCTCGTCGTCACGCGGCGCGTGCCATTTACGCCGAAAGGCCGCATCAAGTATGGCCTGCGCGTCGCGCGTTTCATCGCGATTTCCGCAGCCGTGCGCGATGCGCTTGTCCGGGGCGGGGTGACCGCGGATCGCATAGACGTCGTGCATTCCGGTGTACCGACGCCCGATGTCGCCCGCCCACGCGATTGGCGCTCCGAGCTTGATCTCGAAGCAGGCGCCGTGGTCTGCGGACTCGTCGGCGCCATGACCGGCGAGAAAGGAGTGGACGCAATCGGCTTGATCGCCGCCGCGCTGCCGGAGGAGGTGCGACGCCACGTGCATCTCGTGCTCCTTGGAGGCACGCGCCAACGCGCGCTGCGCGTCGGTGGCCTCGATGTGCGGCGCATGGGCTTCGTCGAAGACATCTACCCGGCCATGGCAGGCCTGGACATGCTCTGGCATCCCTCGATGGCCGAGGGGCTGGGAACCGCAGTCCTCGATGCGATGGCCCTTGGCGTACCACCAGTCGCGTTCGCGGTCGGAGGACTGCCGGAGATCGTTGAACACGAAACGAGCGGTCTCCTCGCCCAGCCGGGCGATTCGCTCGAATTTGCGGCTTTTGTGTCACGACTCGTCGTAGACACGGGGCTGCGGAAGCGACTTGGTGACGCAGGTCGCACTCGTGCGCTCCGTTTCGGCGTGGCACCCATGGTCGACGGCACGCGGGCCTCCTACGACCGTGCCGTCGCCACCATGCGTCAGCGCTGATCGAGAGTTTGATCGACCCTCCACAGCCGCTAGATTCCTTGGCGACGCGTTCGGTCCACCGAACGGGGCCATCGAGGACGGGGTACGACCGCCCAGAGGCCCGCGCACCCTGCGCGGTCGGCGCACTTTGAGGTGACGTGCTGTACATCTGTATTCCTACGTACAACGAGGCGCCGACGGTCGGGGTCCTGCTGTGGCGTATTCGCAAAGTGTTTCAGGCGTACTCTCGCGAGTACGAAGTCATCGTGTGCGATGATGGCAGCACCGATTCCACTGCAGAAACGCTCGCGCCGTACGCCGAAGTGCTTCCTCTCACCGTCATTGGTGGCAAGGAACATCGTGGATACGCCGCTGCGCTTGATGCCCTGTGCCGCCGCGCGAGCGCCTCGAGCACGCGGTACGCGCGCCGTGATGCGGTGCTGTTCCTCCAGGCCGACTTCACGGACTCGCCGGAGCATATCCCGGAACTGGTGAAGCGCTTCGAGGGAGGCGCGGATCTCGTCCTCGCCGAGCGCGATGCGGGCGATGTGGCCCCGGTGTCGGTCAAGCGGCTCCTTCGCTTTGCGCCGCTGGTGATGCGCCCGTTCCTCAAGGTGCCGGGTGTCCGCGATCCGTTCAGCAGCTTTCGCCTCGTGCGCGTCGCCGTCATCCGGGAAATGCTCAAGGCATCGGGCGACGCGCCCGTCGTGGAGGGCGAAGGATGGGCGGCCAACGTGGACTTCCTGCTCCACGCCATGCAACACACCCGCCGCATCGAAACGGTGACATTGCCCGCCCGCTACGACGTGCGGTCGCGCGAGAGCCGTTTGCGGCCGATGGCTGCGGTGATGTCGCTGTTCCGGTATATCCGCTCAACGCGACGGCGCGCTCCTGCGCCGGTCGTCACGTGACCATGAAGGTGCGCGCATCGGCATTTGCGATGCTGGCAGCGATGGCTGTCCTGTGTCTTTCCGCTGCGATCGTGCCTGCGCGCGGGGCGCAGGAACCCACGCTCGTGTCGAAGGACGCGCCGGGTATAATGGCGTCCGCGTCGCCGAAGAGGCCGTTCGGCGTGGGCGAGCGCCTGGAGTACGAGGTGCGCTTCGGACCCGTGCGCGTCGGCTCAGGCAGCCTCTCCGTCGAAGCCATCGACACTCTGCGCAACCGCGAAGTGTGGTACACGAATTTCCGCATCAAGGGCGGCACGTTCCTGTACAAGGTGGATGACGTGGCCGAGAGCTGGTTCGACACCCGGACGTTTTCATCGCTGCGGTACAAGCAGGATTACAGCGAAGGCGGCCGGAAACGGAAAGTGACGTTCGAGATATTTCCTGAACGTTCGACGTACAAATACGAAGGGGAGCCGGAGCAGCCGTCCGTCGCATTCCCGCTTGACGAGACCTCGTTCCTCTACTTCGTGCGCACCATCCCGCTCGAAGTCGGAAAGACCTATGACTACAACCGCTATTTTCGCCCCGACCGCAACCCGGTGCGGCTGAAGGTCCTCCGGCGCGAGCGCATCCGCGTCCCTGCGGGCACGTTCGACGCCGTGGTGGTGCAGCCGATTATCAAGACGCCCGGCATTTTCTCCCAGAACGGCAATGCGCAGGTCTGGCTGTCCGACGACGCGAACCGTATGATGCTGCAGATGAAGTCGAACCTGTCGTTCGGATCGATCAATCTGTACCTGAAATCGTTTCGCCTCGGAAAGCCTTGAGCCAGGACGAAGCCGATCTTGCGAAAATTCGCACGGTCCCGGTAGCACGCCGCCCCAACAAAGTGCGCACCGAGGAGTTTGCCGGACTCCCGAAGGCTGGAGGCAGCGTCAGCGACTTCCTCGCTGCGCTCCCGGACGTTCTCGTGGCGCGCGACTTCCGCACCGTTGCCCACGCCGTTGCCTCCGCGGCGCGGGCGAAGAAGGGTGTCGTGCTCATGCTGGGCGGGCACGTCGTGAAGACCGGGCTTGCTCCCGTGATTATCGACCTCATGCGCCGGGGGGTGGTGACGCACATCGGCATGAACGGATCGGGAGCCATCCACGACTACGAGATTGCGCGCTTCGGCGCGACGTCGGAAGATGTTGCGGCAGGTCTCAAGGACGGCACGTTCGGCATGGCCGACGAGACGGGCAGCGAGCTGAATGCCGCGTTCGCGCGCGGCCGTGAGAACGGGTGGGGGATGGGAGAGTCGGTCGCGCGCGCGCTGGAAACACGGCAGGTCCTCGCGCATCCCGAGTTGTCGCTGCTCCTGACCGCGTGGAAATGCGACATCCCGGCCACCGTGCACGCTGCGATCGGCGCCGAGATCATTCATCAGCATCCCGCGGCGGACGGTGCGGCGATCGGCGACACGAGTCATCGCGATTTTCGTCGCCTCGCGCACTCACTCGCGAGGCTGCACGACGGTGGCGTCGTCCTGAACCTCGGCAGCGCAGTGATCATGCCCGAGGTGTTCCTCAAGGCGCTGACCATCGCGCGCAACCTGCACGGCGGGAAGCCAACGGACTTCGTGACCGCGGATTTCGACATGCAGCGGCACTATCGCACCCGCATGAACGTCGTGCAGCGACCAGTGCTGGAAGGCGGCGCAGGGTACGAGATCACGGGCCACCACGAGATCATGATCCCGCTGCTGGCATGGGCAGTAGTGGAACTGCTGGCAAAGGAGTAGTCACTCGTCGAGTCACTCGTCGTCACTCGTCGTCACTCGTCGTCACTCGTCGCAGTCACTCGTCGTATTTCGCTACCCGTTGTACACGCGGCCACCCGATACCCTGTATGCCTCGAGGACCGCGACCGCCTCGGCCCGTCCAACGCCGCGTACGATCTCGATCCCCCGTTCTTCCAGATAGCGATACGACTCCGCGAAGACGGGACCTTCCTCGAAGTTGAGTCGCGTCGCGTCGTCACGGCCGGCGGCGCACACCATGCGCTTCACGCCGCTCCACAGCGTCGCGCCAAGACACATCGCGCACGGCTCACAACTGGTGAACAGCTCGTGCGCCGGCATGCCTTCCGCACCGAGTGTGAAGGATCCCAGACAGCGATTCGCCATCATGAATGCCACCATCTCGCCGTGCAGGGTGCAGTTCGCGAGACGCACCACCGCATTCATCCCCACCGCGATGAGGCGGCCGGACTCCCGCTCGAAGATCGCTGCGCCAAACGGCCCACCAGTTCCGCGCGCCACGTTCTCGCGCGACACGGCGATAGCCACTGCCATGCGCGCCCCATCGCCACTGTAGGTGCGGCCGAAATCGACCACTTCCGCGACCCAGGGCGGGTATTCGATGTGTACGACGGGCTCCATGGGGTGGAAAGATAGCGACGCGGGCCGCGCACCCCGTGTGGCCTTGATTATCAACGCCTTCCAGCGCTTTCCAGCCATGCCTCCGGCGCGACCTACGTCAGTGTTGTCGAGTTCGGGCCGCGCGTGCGTGCGATGGCGATTCACACATTCGGTGCAAGCGGCGCTCCGGCGTCAACCGCACTATTTCGACCAGGCGCCGCTCTACGCGCGCGGCGAATTCTGCCGACCTGGTTTACCCTCGCGGAGATTAAGGTGCACCTTGCGCGGGCGTACCGTCCGGGCGAGTAAGGGTCAGCACAAACGTGCTCCCCTCGCCAAGACGGCTCTCCACCGTGAGATCGCCCCCCATGCCACGCGCCAGGTCACGGCTGATTGAAAGACCAAGGCCCGTACCCTCCTGCGGCGCGCTGAGCTTGCGATCGATTTGCACGAAGGGCTCGAATACCTGTTCGAGTCGCTCCGCAGCGATGCCGATCCCCGTGTCTTCGACCGCAATCGCCACGGAGTCATTGGCGATGTCACAGCGAACGCTTACGGTACCGCCTTCAGGCGTAAACTTGATCGCGTTCGACAGAAGGTTGACGAGGATCTGCTTGAGCTTGTCCGCATCCGCGCGCACGAGCACTGCGCGGCGACAGCGTTCGCGATCGTATGCGAGTCTTCGCGCCCGCAGCTGAGGCGCGACCAGCGGCTCCAACCCATCGACGACATCCGATATGTCTACGTCGAGCAGCGTGTATTCGAGTCGACCCGCTTCGAGTTTCGCGAAATTGAGCACATCATTGATCAGCCCGAGCAGGTTGCGCTGGCTGCGCTGAATGCGGCCGAGCGCCTCGCGCTGCTCTACGGTCACCGGGCCGTGGATCTCGAGCTCCATGAGTTCGGCATACCCGGCAATGGCGTTGAGCGGCGTGCGAAGCTCATGACTCATGACCGCAAGAAACTCACTCTTGATCTTGTTGGCCGACTCGGCGCGAGCACGCGCAGCTTCAGCCACCGAAAAAAGCCGCGCATTGTCCGCGGCAGCGCCTGCGCGGCTGGCAAACTCCTCGGCCAGTGTCAGGTCGGCAGGGGTGTAGCGGCGCCCCGAGCTCGACGAGACCAGTGTGAGCATACCGACGATGCGCTCGCGGCCCCGGAGCGGCACGATCATCACCGAGCGCGGCCCCAGCGCGTGGATGTCCGCGAGATGCTGCGAGGTGCGCCCCGCCGATTGCATCCACGCATCGGTCACTTCTTCCACGAGCTCGGACTTCCCGGTGTCCAGCGCGACCTGAAGCGGGTGCTTCGCGTCGGCTCCCGCCTCGTAGTACCGAGCGGTTCCCTGCAACACGCTCTCGAGCGCCGATTCCCTGTGGGCCACCGCAAGACGCCGGATGCCTCCGTCGTCACCGGCCACGTCGACCACCGCGTAGTCCGCGAGCGTGGGAACCGCCAGACGTACAGCGCACTCCAGGGTGGCCTCGAAATCCAGCGACTTGAAGAGGGCGGCGCTGCTGTCGGAGAGAAACGCGAGTCGGCCGCGCGCGACTTCTGCCGCTGCGGCCGCCACGCGCTCGGAGTCCACCAACCGGGCGCGCTCCAGGGCCTGCGCCGTTTGACGTGCGAGTGCGATAAACAACTCGCGATCCTCAATACTGAATTCGCGCGGCGTCGCGAACGTGAACGTCAGTGCGCCGAATGTTTCGCCGCCCGCAACAAGTGGTAGTGAGGCCGCAGAAGCAGATCCGAGGCTTGCCCATACATCAGGTATTTCCGGATATCGAGCGAGCAGGCCGTCCGGGCCGTCCAGCGACGTGACCCACACCGCTTCTCCCGTGCGGATACAATGCGCGCTGGGTCCTGGTGCCGTGAGCGGAAAGCGATCATAGCGAGCGAGGACATCGTCGGTGATTCCTGAATGACGGGCGATCATCGCTTCATCAGTGCCCGGCACTTTCACGAGGAGTGCCGCTGTGTGCGCATCGGTCGCCGCAATGGCCTCGGCAACCACGATAGCCGCGACATCGTTCATCGACCGCGCGCCCGCTAGCGCGGCAGTGACCGATTGCAGTCGCGAGGTTCGTTCCGCCGCTCGCTCCGCGACGCCGCGTGCGGCACGCTCTGCGGAAACGTCGGTATTCGTCCCGAACCAGCGCAGGACGCGTTGCTCTGCATCCCGCACAGGAACGACGCGTGTCAGGAACGCGCGAAAGATCCCGTCAGCGCCTAACAGGGGGAACGTCATTTCGAACGGCTGCCCCGAGGCAATGGAAGCGCCCCATCTTTCCAGCACGGACGTCAGCACTTCCGGGTCGTGTACCGACTGCCATCCCCACCCCTCCATCTGTGCTGGTGTCGTACCGGTGTATTCGTACCACCGTGCGTTGTACCAATCGATGTACCCATCGGCCTGAGCGGTCCACGCAAGCGTGGGAATCGCGTCCGCGAGGGTGCGCAACTGGTCTTCGCTCGCGCGGAGCGCGGCCGCCGTGCGCTCGCGCGCGGTGACATCGCGCCAGAACACGGCAATACCGCCGGTTTCGGTGGCATACGCATCGAGATCAACGACGAGCTCCAGACGACCATCGGAGTAGTCATGCGTGAAGTGCGCCTCTCCGCCGAGCGTCGCGATGCGACGGTATTCCTCCTCGAAGATGGTTCCCACCGCTCCCGGGAACACGTCCCAGAGCACGCGGCCAAGCAGCGCGCTGCGTTCCATCGCAACTCCGGCCTCCATCGCCTTGTTCACGGAGACGAACCGGAATTCACGGTCGAGCACGAAATGGGCGTCGGCCATTGACTCGAGAATGCTTTCGGTGCGCGCGCGCTCTGCCTCCGCTGTGGCGCGCGCCGTTTGCGCGTCCGCGGTGCGCTCCTCCAGTTGCGCGGCCGTTTGCTGCAGCTCTTCCGATTGCGATTCGAGCTCGACGGTCTGTTCCTGAAGCTGCTGAGCGGTCATCTCCAGCTCCACGGCCTGTTCCAGCAGCAGTGCATTCTGTTCGTCGCGCCGGATCATTGCATCGCGGAGCGACGCATCAGATTCCGCCCACTGCGTGACATCCATGTGCACCACGGCCACGTGCGTGATCTCCCCGTCTCCGTCGCGGACGGGATAGCAGTAGCCCTGTGTCCAGATCGTGCGTCCGCGACCCGATGTCGCCTGCGCGGTGTCGTAGCGCACCGGAGGCAGCGTCACGGCCTCGCCACTGTACGCTCGACGTATCAGCGGCAGGAGGGCGGACTCCTGCAGCTGGATGTCGCTGAAGAGGGAGTAATCGGCCGGTATTTCGGCGAGACGAATGCCGAAATGTCGCTCGTACGCGGTGTTGCCAATGGCCACTCGTCCCTGCGCGTCGTACAACGCGACGCTGATCGGCGACTGCGTGAACAGCGCGTCCGCGATTGGAAGCCCCTTCACGCCTAGCGAGCGTTCACCGCCAGGGGTCGTCGTCACAATTGAAGTCTGTGAATGTCCATGCGCAGCGCTGCGAGCGGGGAAGGAAAACAAAAACTAAACCCCTGCACACACCCGCACGTCCGGCGCCCGCGACTCTAAGCGAGCTGATCGTGGCGACCAGGCAAAAAAAAACCGCCCCGCCGAAGCGGAGCGGGCGATCCCGGATTGATTCCGAACTAGTAGCTGGCGCTACTCCCCGACCATTTTTCACGCATGCGGCGCGCCGTGTCCGGACTGAAAATCCGTATCACAAAGTACACGACCAGTCCGATCAGTGCGATCTTCACAGCCAGAAACAGCAGCCATATGAACAAGCCGAACAGGGCGCCGAAAACTCCGAACACCAGCTTCAGCGCGAATAGCCCGAGCAGGGCAAATACACCGATCATGAAGATGGTGCGCAGCATTTCGATATCTCCCGTTGATTGCTTCCCTGACTACGGAGCCGGTTGCCCGGCAGTTTCAGCACCGTTCATTTCAGCAGGATGACACCGCGTCCCTCCCTCGCTCCCGATGTCCTCGTCCTCGGTGGAGGCCTTGTTGGGCTCAGTGTCGCTGTCTGCTCAGCCGCTCGAGGGCTTCGTGTTACGCTGGTTTCCCGGTCCCACCGTGGCGAGGCTTCTCCCGCCGCCGCCGGGATACTGGCTCCGACCCTCGAGCATGCCTCCGGCGCGCACAATAGCGCCGCGAACAATTTCGCGCGCGCCGCCCGCGACCGCTATCCCGGATTTCTTGATTGGGTCGCCGAGCGCACCGGCCTTCGAGTGCCCCTCGACCGGAGCGGAATTCTTGAAGTAGCGCTCGATGCCGAGTCTTTTTCGGCACTTCGCGTCCGCAGCGTGAATGACGCCTCCGAGGTGCTCGACGCCAGTGCCCTCGCGGCCGTCGAGCCGACGCTGGCGCATTGCGCCGGCGCATTGCTTCACCCGCACGACGGCTCGGTGGATAACGTCCTGCTGATCGCGGCATTGCGTGAAGCGGTCGCGCGAAGCGCGGTGGCCGTGATTGAAGGCGAAGTGGCTACGCTTGCTCCCTCCCCGGGCGACGCCGGGATTCGCGTCCGTCTCACCGATGGACGCACCCTCGAGGGAGGCGCGGCGGTGCTGGCGACGGGCGCCTGGGCCGCGGGCGTCGAGGGGATTCCTCGAGCCATCCCCGTTCGCCCTGTGCGCGGGCAGATGATCGCCTTTGGAGGCCGGTCATTGCGACGGGTGGTCTATGGCCCGGAAGGCTATCTCGTCCCTCGCGCCTCGGAAGGCGGGCGGATACTTGCCGGCGCGACCATGGAAGATGTCGGCTTCGCTCCCGAGACCACGGAGAGTGCCACAACCGCCTTGAGCACGATGGCCAGAACTCTGTGCCCTCCCCTGCGCAATGTTCCAGTCGCGTCAACGTGGGCAGGGCTGCGGCCGGTCACCCCAGACCTGCTCCCGCTCATCGGAGCCGACCCGAATTTCCCAGCGCTCCTGTACGCCTGTGGGCATTCGAGGAACGGGGTCCTCATGGCGCCATTCACCGGCGACTGCATTGCGGCCCTTGTGGCGGGAGATCCGCCTCCCTGCGACCTGTCAGCATTTTCGTGTACGAGATTTGCGTAACCTGCTTCCTCGCCTTCAAGGGTTAGCAGAACCTCCCTCTGGCGTGTGTCCGCGGCTACATTCCCCGCGTGTCCGAAGACCTCTATCAGATCATGGGGCGGCATCGCCGGGATCCTTTGCCCGAGCGCAAGCCGTCCTGGCTCAAGGTGAAGGCCCCCGGGGGGCCGAACTACCTGCGCCTCCAGAAACTCATGCGCGAGATGGACCTCCACACCGTGTGCGAGGAAGCGCATTGTCCCAACGTCGGCGAGTGCTGGGAACACGGCACCGCAACGTTCATGATTCTTGGCGACGTGTGCACGAGGAACTGCGCCTACTGCGCGGTCGCGCATGGACGCCCCCCGAAATTCGATCCTGCCGAACCGTCGC
>JBKJKH010000538.1:0-2502 GCA_046597595.1 Gemmatimonadaceae bacterium | reverse complement strand
CGCCTTTGGTGCCTCGAACACATCGGTCCAGAGCGCCTGCGTGCGCGGCACATCGATGAAGCCCTGGCCAGGCATGAGGATCGTGTCCTTGCCCGCGGAAGGGACGTTCGGCATCAGTTTCCTCGCGAGACCCTGCGTGAGCATGTACTGCTCCATGCCTAACGTTCCGGCATAATTCGCAGAGGTGCGGCTGAAATAGATGGGGCGTTCCGGGAAGGCGTCCATCACCAGCCGAAGGATGATGATGTCGGCCCGCTCGAGCAGCCCGCGCGAGAGGTTCTTCGGATCGATGACCGCGCGGATTGCTCCCTTCTCGAACACCTGCGGCTGCTGGAGATCGATCGCGAGCGGCACCTGGTCCGCCTCGTCCATCGTCATCTTGAGCGCCGGTCCGGTAGGCTTCTTCCAGTCCTGGCTCGCGTAGAGCTTCGGGCCCTTCGCCTTGTCGTAGTCGTACACTGGACGACGGATCATCTGTCGGACATACCAGTCCGTGTTCAGCAGCGACGTATTGGCGATCAGGACATCCCGCCGGATACCTTCGACTTCCTGCGCGTACCAGAGGGGGAAGGTGTCATTGTCACCCACCGTAACGAGGACGCCGTACGGCTCCACCGAGTTGAGCAGGTCGTGTGCGAAATCCCGCGTATCGGTATCACCCGCACGCGACGACGAACGCCAATTCCCGAAAAAGGGCACCAGCACGAGCAGCAGCAGCGGCGAGGCCATCGCCCAGCTGCGCTTGCGTGGCATCTCCTGCATCACGCGCCCCACCTGCACCTGCTCCGAACCAATCAACGCCGCCACGGACTCCCAGATGTAGATCAGCCCGAGCGCAGCCCAGACGCTCCAGGCGGAGAAGCTCCACAGGTAGAAGTAGTCTCGATCGCGCACTTCACGAGGTACTGAATCCCCGAGACTCGGTGATTGCGACGCGCCATACTTGAAATTCAGGTAGACGATGAGCCCCAGCGTCATGGTGAACATGAGCGGCCCGAAGAAGGAGAAACTTCTTCGGTCTCGCTGCCAGTGCACCCATCCGCCCAGTATCCCCAGGACGAAAAAGACGACGGCGAGGGCGAGTTGGAGGCCAGGCCTCGTTCCCACGGGGTCGCGGAACCACTGCCACTTGAAGTACAACCACCACATGCCGACCTGCGCCGTAAACGGCGCCTGACGCTCGCTCAACTGCGGCTTCCCGTATTGTCCGCGGTTGAAGTTGTACATGAAGGAGTCGTAGGTGCCCTTCGAGAATGTGCAGGAGACTTTCAGTTCCTGCCGGCACGCCGTCGGCTCGCCCTCGTTGATCGCCGGAAAATGCGCGGCCCGAATCGGCTGCGTGAGGAACGGCGATCCACCAAGGACGACGGCGCCGAAGCACGCAATCAGCAGCTTCCAGCGCAGCACCGTCTGCGGGCGCCGGATGAGCACAGCGAGTCCGACCGCCGGCGCGGCAAGCATCCCCGCCATGTGGTTCGCATAGCCAAGGCCGAGCAGGTAAGCGATCAGCACGAGCAGGCGATCAGACTTGCGACTCTCGTCCTCGTCGCACCAGCGAACCGTCAGCCACGCGACGACCGCCAGCCCTACCAATGACACCGTATACACCTTCTCGTTGACCACACTCTGTGACCAGACCGTGAACGCCGTAGCGCCGATCACCGCCGCGAGCGCACCTCCAGCAATGCGCATCCAGCGATCCGCGAGCCAGCTCACCAGCACGCGTTCGGTGATCAGGAACCACATTGCAGCAGAGACCGCACTCGAAATCGCCGCGAGCATGTTCACGCGCGCGGCAACTGACGGCGCGATGGGGAGGATCGCCGCAACGCGCCCGATCAGGACGAAAAACGGATTGCCGGGAGGATGCGGCAGCCCAAGCGTGTAGGCGGCCGCGATATACTCGCTCGTATCCCACATCGCCGTAGACGGTGACAGCGTGACGAGATACAGGAGGAGCACCGATGCGCCGGCGATGGCCGCAGCGAGATACGACGGTCTATAGTCGAGTTCGGTGGACTGCTGGGACATTGTCTGGTGGCTGGGAACAGGGCGGGGGCGAAAGCCCCAACCTCTAAAGGTCGCCAGTCGGGTCCAATGATGGAAGCGGAAGCCGAGCAACAGGTTGGACACCGCGGCCCGGGGCAGCGTTTCCTAGTGCCTGAACTGCCTCCGCCCGGTAAAGACCATGGCGATCCCGTGCTCATCGGCCGCTGCGATGACCTCTTCATCCCTGACAGAGCCACCCGGCTGGACGATCGCCGTGACCCCCGCCTCTGCCGCCTGATCGATGCCGTCACGGAACGGGAAAAAGGCATCGGAGCCGAGCGCCGCCCCTGCAGTCGAATGTCCGACCTGCGTCGCTTTGTGCACGGCCACGAAGGCGGCGTCTACGCGCGACATCTGTCCCGCACCAATGCCGATCGTCGCACCGTCACGCACCAGCACGATTGCGTTGGACTTCACGCTGCCCACGGCCTTGCACGCGAAAATGAGATCGCG
>JBKJKH010000052.1:0-15494 GCA_046597595.1 Gemmatimonadaceae bacterium | reverse complement strand
TACGGAGCGCGGACGCGTGGACTCTGGGCGGGCGCGGATGCGGGCGGGCAGGCGGGACGCGGTGTCACCTCCGGTGTCGCGCGGATCGATGCGGGCGCGTGGTTGCGGGCTCGTAATAGCGCGCTGCGGATCAATGCGCTTCCCACAGCGCTCGGAAACGTACAGTTCGTCGACATCACGAGTGAAGCGAGCTGGCGGGTGCGCCGCCTCGAGTTCACCGGCATCGCAGGCCATCGGGAAGCCACGACCGCGGACCTGCGGGCCAGCTTTGCCGCACTGGTAGCACGCGTCCGCCTGACGTCATCAGTCGACGCCGGACTGTCATGGGGACGATCGCTGCCCGACCTGCTCCGCTCGGCGCCGGGCGCCCGCTACGCGATGGCGAGTGTGCGCGTGCGTGCGTTGCCGGTGGAGCGCCCTCGCGTCTCGCGCCGCGCCGAAGACGTGCGTCGCGCGCCGGTGGCGCTGCATTCGGTGACAACGCATGGCGACACGACGGTCTTGCTCGTGCGCGCGCGAGACGCATCGGTGGTCGAGCTGAGCGGCGACTTCACGAGCTGGGAGCCACACGTGCTCGATCGCGTGGGGAAGGACCAATGGCGGGGCGCGTTCCTGCTGCGCCCTGGTGTCTATCGGTACAGCATGCGGGTGAACGGTGGCGGGTGGACTGCCCTTCCAGGCGCGGGGCGCATGCAGGACGATTTCGGAGGTGAGACGGCCGTGCTCGTGGTTCAGCCACAGGGTGGATGATCTTCCGTCCGCTCGCTGGTAGCTTCCTCCCTTCGAGAGATGAACTCGCTCCGTCAGGGAGAATCTGTGAAACGCATTCTGGGGTGCCTGGGCCTGGGGATCTTGCTTCCGGCGATTTCGCTCGGCGCCCAACGGCCCTGTCCGACGCCTCAGCGCGTGGCAACGCGCGCCGAGCGCACCTGTTACGCGGAGACCTCGAGTCACGCGGATGTGATGGCGTTCATCGATTCGCTTCAGGCCATGGGCGCGGGTGTGCACGTTGGCGAAATGGGCACGAGCACCGAGGGGCGTGCGATACCCTACCTGATTCTGTCGCGACCGATGGTGAAGACGCCGTCCGAAGCGCGCAGGCTTGGCCGGCCCATCGTGTATGTGCAGGCGAATATCCATGCCGGCGAAGTCGAGGGGAAGGAGGCACTGCTCGCGCTCGCGCGCGACCTCGTCATGGGCGCCGGACGCAATGTGCTGGACTCCCTCGTCCTGGTCGCTGTCCCCATCTACAACACGGATGGCAACGAGAAGCTCGCGCCGCAGGCGCGAAACCGTGGCGCGCAGAACGGCCCGGAGTTGGTCGGGCAGCGACCGAACGGGCAGAACCTCGATCTCAATCGTGACTACGTCAAAGTCGAATCGCCCGAGACGCGTGCTTCGCTGGCGATGTTCAATCGGTGGGATCCGGAAGTCTTCGTCGACCTGCACACGACGAACGGCAGCTATCACGGATATCAGCTGACGTATTCGCCATCACTCCACCCGGCCGCCGCTGTCCCCGGCGCAGCGCTCGGCGGCGCCTACGCGGCGGACACACTCCTGCCCGCGATCCGCCGACGGATGAAGCTCCGTCACAGGTTCGAGACGTTTGACTACGGCAATTTCGAGACAGAAGAGAATCCGGCGCGCGGACGCGACTTTCGTGCGACGCTGCTCGATCCGGAGAAGAAGGCGTGGGTCTCGTACGATCATCGCCCCCGCTTCGGCACCAACTACTACGGACTGCGTGGTCGCGTTGCGGTGTTGAGCGAAGCGTACTCGCATGACCCATTCGAGATCCGGGTCCGCGCGACGTATGCATTCGTGGGGGAGCTCCTGCACGAGGTCGCCTCGCGCGCGCCGCGCATCATCGCACTCGCGCGCGCGAGCGATGAGGCGATCGGTCGTTGGCCCGCTCCTACGATGTCGTCGCGGCGGGCACCGATGATTCCGATCCGCGCAACGCTTTCGGTGAATCGCCCAACCGTGCCGGTCCTTGTCGAAGACCTCGTTTCCACCGGCGATTCGTCGCGCACGCAAGCGGGGGTGCCAACGGGTATCCGCCGGACGGGAAGGATCCGTAGCGTGCACATGCCCGTGGCCGCGACGTTTGACGGAACGCTGAGGCGAACGCCGCCCGCCGCCTGGATACTCTCCCCGCAGGACACCGCAGCGATTCGACTGCTCCGGATGCATGGCATCATCGTGGAGCGGCTCGCGGAGAGCGCTCGCTTTCAGGCGGTCGAGTCCTTCGTCGTGGACAGTGTTGTACGCGCCGAGCGGCCGTTTCAGGGGCACAACGAGGTGCGTGTGGTCGGCCGATGGATGGAGACTCCCTCTCGACTCGCCGAAGGCACGCTGGTCGTGCCCGCCACGCAGCCGCTCGGCCTGCTGGCAATGATACTCCTTGAACCAGAGAGCGACGATGCACTGGCAGTGTGGAACGTGCTGGATGCATCACTGCACACGGGACAGCCGCATCCCGTCCGCCGGCTGTTAAGTCCGCTGCGCCTGCCACGTCGCGCGATCAACTGAAATCACAGTGGCGTAGGTATATTCCGGCGCCGCTCATCCCCACCAATGCTTCGTCAGACGTTTCTTTTCCTCTCGAATCAGCCTCGTCTCTTCCAGCTCGTTCGCGCCAATCCGCTGGCGCGAAAGTTCGCGCACCGGTTCGTGGCCGGAGAGACCGCCGATAGCGCCACCGCCGCCGTCCGGCAGCTCAACGCCCGTAACCTCACCGCTTCGCTGGACTTGCTCGGCGAGAGTGTCAGCAATGAGAGTGAAGCGCGGGCCGCGGGACGTGAATATCTCGCGCTCCTCGATCGCATCGCTGCCGAAAAGCTCGATGCAAATGTGTCGCTCAAGCTCACGGCGATGGGGCTCGACATCTCCGAGGATCTCTGCGTCGCGGTCATGCAGGAGATCCTGGAGAAGGCGCGCGCACTGAATACGTTCGTGCGCGTGGACATGGAGTCGAGCGAATACACGGAGCGTACGCTGCAGCTGGTGGAGCACCGCCTGTATCCGGCGTATCGCGAAAACGTGGGCATCGTGCTCCAGAGTTATCTCCGGCGCACAGCGGCAGATGTGGAGCATGCGAATGAGCTCCGGATGCGTGTGCGGTTGTGCAAGGGCGCGTATCAGGAGCCGGCTACGGTGGCGTTTCCCGAGAAGCGTGATGTGGACGCCAACTACGTGTCGTGCATGAAGCGCCTCATGACCGAAGGCAATTATCCCGGTCTCGCGACGCACGACGAGCGGATCATCACCGAGGCAGTCCGCTTTGCCGGAGCGCAGGGGATCGCGCCCGATCGCTTCGAGTTCCAGATGTTGTATGGCGTGCGCCGCGATCTTCAGGACAAGCTGCGCCACGACGGGTGGAGGTGCCGGGTCTACGTGCCGTATGGCACGCAGTGGTATCCCTACCTCATGCGCCGCCTGGCAGAGCGCCCTGCGAATGTCGCATTCATCACGGGCAATGTCGTTCGCGAGATGGTCGGTTCACGCGGGCGCCGTTAGGCTCCTGCGCGTGCCTGGCCGCCACCTTCAGCCGGATCCCGGCAAGGGCGATCCGAATACGATCGGCGGTTACATGGCAGTCCATGACCGACCCGCATCCTTCGAGGGATCGGACGGCTTGTCATACAGCGTGGAACTTGCCGTCGACGAGACGGAAACCGCCCGTTTCCCGTGCGCCGGATTCATCTTGTTTCTTCGCTGGCGGCGCATCGGTGAGCAGGGAGTGGACGGACATCTCGAGACAGACTACCTCACACATGCCGGGACGCCGGACGAGGCGCGCGCAGAGCTCGGGGCGCTCACGTTGACCGAGGTGCGAACGCAACTCGAAAGCCTGATCGAGGACAGGCGCGAGAAGCCGGCGCGGAAGTGGTGGGATGTGATGAAGGACGAGGGCGAGTGAGCGGCGTACCGGGCAAGGTGCTTTCGGGCACCGGCGGTGTGTGGCAGGTGCAGCTCGAGAGTGGCGAGCGTGTCGACGCCGTGCTGCGCGGACGCCTGAAGAAAACGGATGCGCCGCTGCGCGCGGACGGCTCGCGCAAGCGCGCCGTGGACTACGGCGTGGATGGCCTCAAGCTCGCCGTTGGCGACAACATCACCGCCGAGCGCGATGAGCGCGGTGAGACGTGGGGCATCATGGAAATCATGCCGCGCGACTCACAGCTCGCGCGTCGTGAGCCCGGCGGGCGGAGGGGCGAGCGCATCCTCGCGGCGAATGTGGACGAAGTCGTCATTGTCTTCGCGGCGGCAAAGCCGGAGCCGCATCCGCGCATGCTCGACCGTTTTCTGGTGATTGCGGGCGGCAATGAGCTTTCGCCGCGCGTGGTCGTGAACAAGGTGGAGCTGGTGGGGGAGGAGTCCGCTCGGGCGCGCTTTGCGGACTACGAGCGGGCAGGCTATCCGGTGCACTACACCAGCGTAAAGAATGCGCTCGGCCTCGACGGGCTGCGCGACGCGCTGCACGGCAGAGTGTCGGTGCTCACCGGCCCGTCCGGTGTAGGCAAGTCCTCGCTCATCAACGCGATTTATCCAGGGATGAATCTGCGCGTTGGGGAGATCAGCGAAAGCGTGGAAAAGGGACGGCACACAACGGTGGGCGCGTCCATGCATCCCTTGCCGGATGGCGGATTCGTGCTCGACACGCCGGGGCTGCGGGAGGTGGGGATGTGGGGCCTGCCTCCCGAGCGCCTCGATGCCTGTTTCCTCGAGTTTCGTCCCTTCCTCGAAAAATGCCGCTTTGGCGATTGTACGCACCGCGCGGAGCCTGAGTGCGGCGTGCGCGATGAGCTCGGAAAGGCTATCTCGCATCCGCGCTATGACAGCTACCTCAAGTTGATGGAGGAGCTGGAGGCCGAGCAGAAGAAGTGGCAGTACAAATAGAGGGAACAGGGAACAGGGAGCAGGGAACAGGAAGCCTCGCCGAGGCGAGTCCCCATGAAGGGAGAATGAATAAAGAAAATTGAACCGCAGAGGGCGCAGAGGACACAGAGGACACATTGAGCCCCTCGGCGTCCTCTGCGTCCTCTGCGGTTCAATCGTTTTTAATGGTCCTTCCCGGCGCAGATCCGCGCCCCGAAGGTCCAGCCCGTCACTCGTGCTCACTCGTCCCAGTCACTCGTCGTGACGCAACCCTTTCAGGAAAGGCCGTGTCCGATGGCTGTCCTGAACATGAACTCCTCCAGCGACGGGCCCGGGTGGAAGAACGGGAGTTGATTGCGAACGCTGTTGCTGGAGATGCGACCGCCGAGCGCGCGCTGTACGACGCGCACGTCGACCGCGTCTATCGCCTGGCATTCCGACTCGCCGGCAGCGACGACCTCGCGCAGGACTTCACGCAGGATGCCTTCATTCGCGCGTTCCAGCGGTTAGGTGAGTTTCGGGGAGACTCGAGTTTCGGAACGTGGCTGCATGCGATCACCGTGAGCGTGTCGCTGAATGGGCTGCGCAAGGTGAAACGCTTGAGGACACGCGAAGTGGGGTTGGACGAGGGTTTGGCGGTCGCAGGCGGACAGCGGGAGGCAGAACCCGATCTCAAGGTGCGGATGCGCCAGGCGATCGACTCCCTTCCGGAAGGATACCGGACGGTGTTCGTGATGCACGACGTTGAAGGGTTCACGCACGAAGAGATCGCCACAGCGCTCGGTGTCCAGTCGGGCACATCAAAAGCGCAGCTGTTCCGGGCACGAGCGAAGTTGCGAGTCCTGCTCGCGCCATTCGTAACCAGGGATGTCTCATGACGCACGACGACGACGAGATGGATGCACTGCTTCGGGACGCGGCGCGTGGATACAACGAGCCGCCTGCCACGCCTCGCGACGAGATGTGGACGCGCATTGCACAGCATCGCGCCGCGAGTAGCGCTGTGAGTGGCGCTGCGACGTCGGCGGCACCGTCAGGAATTCTGCCGCTTACCCGGCGGTGGAATGCGGGGCGCCTGGCGACGGCAGCTGCCGGCATCGCCGCTGTGCTGCTGCTCGGCGTGCTCATCGGTCGTACATCAATGAGTGGCGTCCGGGCGCCGCAAGTCGCGTCCATCAGGACGCCCGCCGTCAGGACACCCGCCGTGAACGTTCCCGAGCAGGTCGCGATCGGAGAGTCACCCGAGTCGATCATTACGCGCCCGCACTCGCCAGACCAGCGCGGTACATCAGCGACACCGGTGAATCCAGGATCTGGACAGAAGCGCCCGCCGCGCGGATCGGCATCGACGCGAATCGAACCGGAACAGTCGCTCGATCCGCAGACGGCGCAGCGCCTGTACCAACTCGTCGCCCTCCAGCACTTCGGGCGCACAGAACAGCTGCTGACCGCGTTTCGCGCTGATGTGCGCCGCGGCCAGATCGACGCGCGTATCTCGGAGTGGGCGCGCGATCTGTTGTCCACGACGCGCCTGCTCATTGACTCACCCGCCGCCGACGATCCGCAGCTGCGGGTCTTGCTCGGCGACCTCGAAGTGCTGCTTGCCAGGATGGCGCATCACACGGGCGCCCGCGGCGAGGACACAAAAACCATAGATGATGCCCTCGGGAAGGGGGAGATCATGAACCGGCTGCGCACCGCTGTTCCTGCGGGCGTGGCACCTGAAGTACAAGGAGAATGATGATGCGTACGATGCGAGTGGGCCGGTTCGCGGTGATGGCCGGCGGAATGATGCTGGGGTTGGAACAAGGGGCGGCCGCGCAGGTGCCAAGTGCCGCGGCTGAATCGCGTCTGGCGCGCGATGCGGCGTCGCTCGATGCGTCGCTCCATGGTCTGCGCCTGGAAGGGCTCCGACTGGAGAGCCTCGAAGGTCTGAAGGGCCTCGAAGGTCTGAAGGGCCTCGAAGGCCTCAAGGGACTTCGCTCCTTCGACAGGAGCGATGAAGAGGACTTTGCCGAGCGTCCGCGCGCGCCGTGGAGTGCCCAGGATCCTGCGGACTCGCTGTATCGCCTCGCGCGCGCGGCGATGGACGATGGTCGTTTCACGCGCGCCGCAGAGTTGTTCAATCGCATCCATGAACGCCATCCGGCGTCGACGTATGCGGCCGACGCGTACTACTGGCAGGCGTTCGCGCTTTACAAGACTGAGCAGGACGGCAACCTTCGCCAGGCGTTGCGGCTGATCGACGTGCAGAAAGTGAAGCATCCAAAGGCGACAACGCGTTCCGATGCGGTCTCACTGGCCACGCGCATTCGAGGCGAGCTTGCGCGGCAGGGCGATGCGAATTCGGCGGAGGCAATTGCCGCGGAGGCGAGCACGGCGGCGAAGCCCGCGTCCAGCGCATCGAGTGCATCGAGCAGTTCGTCATCGCCATCGTCTTCCAGCGCCGCATGCGATGACGACGATGACCGCGTCGAGGCGCTGAATGCGCTGCTCCAGATGGATAGCGAACGTGCGCTGCCGATCCTCCGCCGGGTATTGGCGCGCCGTGACCGTTGCTCATTTGTCCTCCGTCGCAAGGCAATCTTCCTCGTCTCGCAGAAACGATCCGCCGAGACAGAGGACATCCTGCTTGCCGCGCTCAAGGACGATCCGGATCGCGAAGTCCGCGAGCAGGCCGTGTTCTGGCTCTCACAGGTCCCGACCGACAAGGCACTCGACGCGCTGGTCAACATCCTCAGGACATCGAACGACGCCGAGATCCAGAAGAAGGCGCTGTTCGCATTGAGCCAGCATCGCTCCGATCGCGGCCTCGAGGCGCTGCGCGAGCTCGCGAGCCGGACAGGTGCCCCCCGCGAGCTGCGTGCGGACGCGATCTTCTGGCTCGGCCAGAAGCGACGGAGCGAGAGCGCCGATTTCCTCAAGCAGCTCTACGCGAAGCTCGACGATGAAGAGCTCAAGGACAAAGTCATCTTCTCGCTGTCCCAGATGCGCGGTGTCGGCAGCGAGGAGTGGATGATGAACCTCGCTCTCAATCCGAAGGAAAGCACGGAGATTCGGAAGAAGGCGCTGTTCTGGGCAGGCCAGAACAAGGGCACGTCGATCGAGCAACTCACCGCCTTGTACTCCCGCATGACGGATCGTGAGATGCGCGAGCAGCTGATCTTCGTCTACTCGCAGCGCAGGGACGCGAAGGCGGTGGACAAGTTGCTCGACATCGCGAAGAACGATCAGGATCGTGAGCTGCGCAAGAAGGCGATCTTCTGGCTCTCGCAGTCGCGCGACCCGCGCGCGGCGCAGTTCCTCGAGGATCTCATCCAGAAGCCCTGAGCGACAATGCGGACATCCATGATGGTGCTTGCGGCGATGGTGTGGCCAGGCGCCGTGAGCGCGCAGTCTCTCGCGGACCGCGTCGCGAAGATCCAGGACGGCACGGCGCGGCTGACGTACGCGGCGCGCCCGGGGATTTGCGGCAACGGCAGCACGATGATCAACACGGGACGCGGTCACTCGGTCGGCAACTACTCCTATCGCGACCGCGAGTGGGAGAATGACTGTGAGTTCGGGCCGGTGCGCGTGTCGTTGACGGTCATCGAGGGGAGAGTGTCCGCAGTGCGGTCATATGTCGGAGGGCGCTGGCGCCCGCCAACGGAGCGTGTGACGGACTTTGGAATGGTGCCGGCGAAGGCCGCCGCCGACCTGATGCTGCGCATCGCGACGACAGCCACGGGACGCGCGGCGAGCGATGCCATCTTTCCGGCCACGCTCGCCGACAGCGCATACGTCTGGCCGCGCTTGATCGCCATTGCGAAGGACAACGACCGTCCGCGCGAGGCGCGCAAGAATGCGGTCTTCTGGCTCGGTCAGGCGGCCGGGGATGAGGCAACGAGCATGCTCGACTCCATCGCGACCGATCGCACTGGCGACCGGGACGTGCGCGAACAGGCGATCTTCGCGCTCTCGCAGCGCCCGAGAGACGAAGGCGTGCCGGCCCTGCTGCGCATTGCCCGGACAAGCAAGGATCCCGCGTTAAGAAAGAAGGCCATGTTCTGGCTGGGCCAGTCGGGCGATCCACGCGCGCTCGTGTTGTTCGAGGAGATCCTGACGAAGCCGCGCTAGCCGTTACTATCCGAGGATGCGCATTCGCATCCTCCCCGGTCTTATCGCCGCGTTCGGCGCGGCCTGCACCACCGCCGGCACCGCACGCGCTCCCATGAGCGGCGCGAACGAGGCCGGCAGCGGTGCGCGGTACGACATCGCCTACCGTATCGCCTTTCCGGTGCCGGCGTCGCACCTCTACGAGATCTCGGTGGAGATCGCGGGCATCGACACCGACACACTCCGCCTCCAGTTGCCGGTCTGGTCGCCCGGCCGGTACGCGCGAATGGATTTCGCGCGCAACGTGCAGAACATGGTCGTGACGACACCGGAGGGCGCCCCACTCCGGTGGGCGAAGGAGGAGGGATCGCGCTGGCGGATTGACGGAACGCGCGGCGGCCGCGTGAAGGTCAGCTACAAGGTCTTCGCGAACAATCTCTCCGGCACCTTCAGCGTCCTGGATACGGCGCATGCCAACTGGAACGGCGCGGGCCTGTTCCTGTATGCGGTCGGTCACAAACCGGATCCGGTTCGTCTCCTGATCGTGCCGCCCGAGGGATGGCGCATCATGAGCGGCGCGGTCGAGCGTGACGACCAGCGGGAGTTCCGCTTCGCGAACTACGACATCCTCATCGATACGCCGACAGAAGTGGCTCCGGCGTTCGACGTCGATTCTTTCCGCGTGGACGGAATTCTCTACCGCGTCGTGGTGCACACGAACGGTGGTTCGGCCGCGCAAAATGGACAGCGGACGCGATTCGTGCGCGACGTGCGTCGCCTTGTCGAACGGCAGAACAAGGTGGTGGCCGCTCCGCCCATCCAGCACTACACCTTTCTCTTCAACATCGGATACGCCGGTGGTGACGGGATGGAGCACCTCAACTCGACTGAGATCATCAACAGCGGGCAATGGACAGACACCGCTGTGGTCCTTCCCGGCATGAGCACCGCATCACACGAATACTTCCACACCTGGAACGTGAAGCGGATCCGTCCGGCCGCTCTCGGCCCCTTCGACTACGCTCGCGAGCAGTTTCAGCCGAGCCTGTGGGTGGCGGAGGGGTGGACGCAGTACTACGGGTGGATGACGCTCCATCGCGCGGGAGTCGGCGACAAGGATCTGCTCTATCGCACGCTGGCCATCGCGATCTCGCAGACAAGCCAGGGTCCGGCACGACTCGAGCGTTCGGCGCGTGCAGCGAGTTTCGACGCCCCTTTCTTTGACGGCGCCGCGTCGCCGATGCGCACGAATGCGGGTGAAACGTTCGTCTCGTACTACACGCGCGGCGCAGTCCTCGCGTTGGCGCTCGACCTGCGCATCCGCGCCGCCACCGGCGGCGTGCGGTCACTCGACGATGTGCTGCGACTCGTGAAGCAGCGCACGTGGGACCTCCCGGCCGCGAGCTATTACCTGCAGGGGCGGGGATACACTGAGGAAGACATCGAGCGCGCAGCGGGCGACGTCTTCGGCGCGAATCTTCACGACTGGTTCGAACGGCACGTTGGTGGCGTGGAAGACCTGCCGTGGGACGAATACCTCGCGCTCGCAGGACTTCGGCTCGAGCCACGAACAACGGGTTCAACGGAGTTCGTGATCCGCGAGCGCCCGGATGCCAACGCGGCGCAGATCAAGGTGCGCGAGGGGTGGCTCGCCGGAGCCCAGTAGGCGGCCGCCGGTCACCATCCCGGACTGCCCGCGAGGTCCCCAAGCATGTGCATCAGTTCGTCGCACGTGATCGAGGGACGCTCGATGTCCGTTGGGGCGAGCACCTTCACCCGCACGGCAATGTCGAGGAGGCTCGACAGGGCGCAGACCGCGCCTCGCGCGGCGGAGAATCCGCGGTAACGGCGCGCGGCGGTTCCCGCGTCGTGTGCCTTTGCAAGGCGCCCCACCGCGAGAAACGCATACCGTGCCATTTCGCTGCCGAGCACGGAGCGCTCATGCTCAGGCATTCTGGCGGTGAGGGTGCTGACGTCTTCTGTGAGCTGAATAGCCTTGCGGAGCGTAAAGGGCCGCTCCGATTCTGCGCGTTGCTGCATGTCGTCTCCTGGTGGCGACCGGAGCATGCGCGCAACAAGACGGCGTGACGTGACCGTGCGAGCGCACAATGGCGCGTGCGGTTGCGCGATCAGTCTGCGATCACCGTTTCCGCTACCGCCGGAGAAGCGCGCCACCATCCCGCCAGCCTCGCGCCTAACGACAGAGCGGCGCAGTCGAGCAGACAGTAGCCACCCGCAACCCCGCTCGGCGGATTCCCCAGCGTGAACAGGCCGGATTGGTCTGTTACCGCCCACGTCCAGGTCCCGGCTGCCGTGCCTGCAAGCTCGAGCCAGCTGGTGACAATGAATGCTGCCGCGTACACGCGCGGCGCGCGCCCGGCGACGACGAAACCGGCGAAGCACAGCGCGAGGAGCGCGCCGAACAGGTCATGGCGCGGTGCGACCGTCACGCCCCACGCGGCCCATGCGAGGCATGTGACAAGCGTCGTGCGCGTCAACAGCGTACCCGCCCGATGGAAGAGGGTTGACCGGCCCAGCGTGAGCGCAGCCAGATAGACGACACCGTGGCCGGGCGGCACGAATGACGGCAGGTTCTCGAGCCGGTACGTGTAGAGTTCGACGCCGAGCGAGAGGAAGACTTCTCTGACGGTCGCGATGGCGACCGCGGCGAGCACCTGTGCCCGGACGAGTGGCTTCTCGCCCGCGAGGAGCGCGAACAGGAGCGCCCACGTCGCGGCGCCGATGGTCCGCTGTACGCCCAGTGATGCGCCGCGGTCGACGAGCACCCCGGCCGTGACCCACAGCATGACGAGGACCGCGACGGCGATGTCGCGGTCGAGGCGGGACGGGCGCATCAGTGAAAGATAGAGTCGCAGCTGGGTCGCAGCTACGGTTTCACATCCGCAATGTCGTGACGCGCCTGCGGCAGCGTGAGCGTGAATGTCGACCCCTCGCCGACGGTACTTGTCGCCTTGAGCGTGCCGTGCATGCCACGCGCGAGCTCCCGGCTGATGGCGAGTCCCAGCCCCACACCGTCGTTAGGCGTGCTGAGCGAGCGGTTCACCTGCACGAACGGCTCGAACACCCGCTCCATCTTGTTCGAGGGGATGCCCACACCGGTGTCGCTGACGAGGAAATTCACCTGGCGGCGCGTCGCCGCGCAGCGCAGGGTCACGGTACCGCCTTCCGGCGTGAACTTGATGGCATTCGTGAGCAGATTCAGCAGCACCTGCTGCACCTTGTCGCGGTCTGCCAGCACGTGGAGCGACTCATCGCAAACGTCGTGGCGCAGCGTGACGCCTTTTGCGCGCGCCTGAGGCTGCACGAGCGGCTCGATGTCCTGCAGCAACTCTGCGGCGGGGACTTCGGTCAGGACGAAACTGATGCGTCCCGCCTCGAGCTTCGCGAAGTCGAGGATCGCGTTCACCAGGGTCAGGAGATGACGCTGGCTCTGGTCGATCCGGCGGAGGTCCTCTTCCTGCGCAGGAGTCAGGGGCCCGCGAAGGCCCATTTGCAGGAGCTCCGTGTATCCACCGATTGCGTTGAGCGGAGTGCGGAGTTCGTGGCTCATGACGGCAAGAAAGTCCGCCTTCACCTGGTTGGCACGTTCAGCATGCAGCCGGGCGTCGTGTTCCGCGTCAGCACGACGCAGACGGTCGAGCACCAGTCCACCGTGTCGCGCAAGAACCGAAAGCAGATCCCGCTCGGCCGCAGAGAGCGCGCGCGGTGCCGGGAGCGCAAGTTCGATCGCTCCGAGCACCCGTTCCTCGTGCTCGAGCGGAGCGGCGATGAACGCGCCCATTGGTCCGCTCTCCAGCATCATGGCGAGCGCCGGGTACCGGGTGCGCCACTCGTCGGGTGATTCCGGAGCAATCAGCGTGCGGCGCCGGACGGCGTCGTGGCCGGGAGAATGCAGCTCGGGGCCGATCCTCCGCTCGGCGAGGTCGCGCGGAAGTCCCACGGCCCCAGCCACCTCGAGCTCGACGCCGCTATCGTCGGCGAAGAGCAGCACGCGGCCCTGCGTCGCCCCTACGCAGTTTGTCCCCTCCCGGAGGATAACGGCGATGGCCTGCTCGACCGTCGCGGCCGCGATCAGCGACTCCAGGACCCGAAGCAACTGGACGGCGCGATCCTGCACCCCGGCCGGCAGCGCAGCAGGCTCGGGAGACATGACTTCGGCGGTCCGCAGGACTGCGGGCGTCAGGGGGAGTGACAAGGGACCGACTGGTTCCATCAGGTGAGAGCAGGCGAATGATCGCAAATCCGGTTCCCGCTCTTTGCCGGCGCCCCGAATATGGCCATGATTCCTCGTGCCCCTTCCCAAGCGTCTCCTCGAGGAGCAGGTCCGCCGGCATGACGGAGAGCATAGTGCCGCCGAAGGGGACCGTCGCCGCGACGCCCTCCTCACCGCGCTCGTGTGCATGGCATGGGCGGGCTTGGGGATCTTCCTCCTGATGCTGAGCGTGCGCATGGACGCCAGCACCTTGGCGCGCGTGTCCTATTTCGGCGGCGTCGCCATCGGCAACGGGGGCATCATCTTCACCCTCCTCGCCGCCTATCGCCGCGGGGAGAAACGCGGCGACTGGTAGGGCCGTACGGGCAACCTGGGATGCCCGGCGAGGGACTAAGTAGGGCCTCCATTCGTCTGGGAGTGTGCCGCCCGGCACCTCCAACCGCTTCTTCCAGCTCGTATGATCACTCTCTCGTTTGCTTCGCTCGCGCTTGCGGCTGTTGCTGCCGCCGCGACCGCCGATTCCACCCCGCGACAGTCGGGCGCGACCGGCCCCGTGTACGTCGGGACTGAAGGGAAGCTCGATGTTGCCATCCCGCGCCTTGAAAATGTCATCGTTGTCGATGGAAAACTCGACGACGCGGCATGGCGCAGCGCGGCATTGCTGACCGGCTTCTCGCAGTTCGCGCCACAGGATGGTCGTCCGGCCGCGGATTCGACGCAGGTGCTTGTGTGATATTCGCCGACGGCGATCCACTTCGGCATCCGCGCCTACGAATCGCACGGCACGGTCAACGCGCATCACGCGGATCGTGACAGGATCTTCACCGACGATTTCGTTCAGCTGCAGCTCGGCACCTTCAACGACCGGCGCCAGGCATTCGTGTTCGCGGTGAACCCTTTCGGCGTGCAGGGTGATGGCGTGGTCGTCGAAACGGGCAACCGCAGCGGAGGCGGCTTCTTCAATGGTGCGTCCAGCGGACGGGAACAGGCGGACCTCAGCGCCAACTTCGTTTTTGAATCGAAGGGACGGCTCACGGAGTACGGGTACGAGGTCGAGGTTCGGGTTCCTTTCAAGAGCGTGCGGTATCAGTCCACGGATCCGCAGGACTGGGGATTTCACGTGCTGCGCACAGTGCAGCACTCCGGCTATGAGGACAGCTGGGTGCCCGCGCGTCGTGATGCAGCATCCTTCCTGTCGCAGGGCGGCACGCTCAAGGGCATGAGCGGCCTGCGCAGCGGCCTGGTCCTCGACCTTATTCCGTCTGTGACGTCGCGTGCAGAAGGTGTGATCCAGCCGGACGGCTGGTCGTACGACTATCAGCGCCCGGAATTCGGCATGAACATGCGCTGGGGGATCACCAACAACCTGACGCTGAGCGCGACGGCCAATCCCGATTTCTCGCAAGTGGAATCGGATGTTGGCGCCGTGTCCTTCGATCCCCGCTCGGCGCTTTTCTTCCCTGAGCGGCGTCCGTTCTTCCTCGAGGGCAACGAACAGTTCGCGACGCCGAACAACCTCGTGTACAGCCGGCGGATCGTACAGCCGTTTGCGGCGGTCAAGCTGACGGGCAAGGCACGAGGCACCAACATCGCGGTGCTCTCCGCGGTAGATGACCGTGTCGCGTCGTTCACGAGCCGGTTCTGCCGAACGGCGACTCCGACCATGTCGTGCGCCAGTCCTGTCTACAATATCGCGCGTCTCCAGCGCGATCTCGGGAAAGGATCGCGTGTCGGGTTGCTCTATACGGACAAGGTTGATGGCGACGCGTACAACAGGGTCGCCGAGCTGGATGGACGAGTAGTCTTTGCGCGCATCTGGAGCGCGCGCCTCCAGGGAGCAGGAAGCCGCACGAGGAGTTACCTCGGGTCGTCGACCGCGGGCTACAGCACAACCATGGCGCCGCTTTGGGATGGCGTGCTACGAGGAGATGGCAAGCGCTACGGCCTCACGGCCATCTTTCGCGGAGTCGACGAAAAATTCCGGACACAGTCGGGCTTCATTCCTCAGCCCGGGATTGCACAAATTGGCGTGGATCCACGGATCACGTGGTTCGGCGCGAAGGGCAACTTGTTCGAGAGCACCACGCTTGATGTCAATGGTAACCTCACGTGGCAGTATCGTCGCTTCGTCCGCGCCGAGCATCCGCGCGACAACAAGTTGCACTGGAACCTGAACAGCAGTCTCCGCGGCGGCTGGCGCGTGGGCACGTCGGTGCTGTTCGAGACCTTTGGCTACGATCCGCAGCTGTACTCGGCGCTGGGATATTACCTCGAGCGGACG
>JBKJKH010000007.1:0-6459 GCA_046597595.1 Gemmatimonadaceae bacterium | reverse complement strand
GGCGGAACAGTGCTGCTTCACCGCAACAAAGAGGGGAGAAAAACGTGCTCCAAGACACGTTGCGGCCCGCGCCATGCATTCAGTAGCAGGCCCATGGCATCCTCGGCCCCTCTCCAGCCTCTGATACACCGGTCAAGTGGAGCAATTCCGACCCAGGCACTCGCCTTGGTGTCCGGGAGTGCCACTCCGGAAACGCAACCGGCGTCCGCGACGCTTCTGGTTGATGAGCCCGGTAGTGACATCAGCGCGCCCCTTCCGCTCTTCAAGCAATACCGGTCGGACGCACGCTATCGGGTGTCCAGGAAAGCTGCGGAAGAGCTTCTCGAATGCTTGACGCTAGCGGGCTCGACTGAAGAATCCAAGGAACTCCGTGTTCTCGTTGCGGTGGCGCATCCGGATGATGAAGCCATTGGCGCGGGTGCCCTTCTCCGCCACTACAACGATGCCATTGTCCTCCATGTGACGGACGGCGGCGGTCGTGACGATCTTACCGCGCAGCAGCGCGGCTTTGGTTCACGGCAGGACTATGCGCACGCCCGCCGCACGGAAGTGGTCGAGGCCCTCAGGCTGATTGGGCTGCCGGAAGAACGTATTCGCAGCATGGGTATTCCTGATGGACGTGCCGCGCGCCAGCTCGTTGACGTCTGTCGTTCGCTCATGGACGTGTTCGACGAACTGCAACCGGATGTTGTGCTCACGCATCCGTATGAAGGTGGACACACCGATCACGATGCGACCGCATTCGCGGTGCATCTGGCGTGTGGAATTCTTCGCCGCGAAGGGGCGCCTGCACCGCTGGTGCTCGAACTCGCGTCGTACCACATGCGGAACGGCCGCCGCATACGTGGCGACTTTCTCCCGAATTGGCGGACGCCGATGCGCGCGGTCCATCTCTCCCCCGAGGGGCAGCTGCTGAAGGCGACCATGTTCAGTCGCTTCACCTCGCAACAGGAATGTCTCGCGGAATTCCCTATCGACGTCGAGCGGTTCCGAGTGGCACCGCGGTATGTCTTCACGGATGCGCCGCATTCGGGGATACTCGATTACGAGCGTTATGGTGTTGAAATCTCAGGGGTCGAATGGCGCGCACAGGCCGAGAAAGCCCTCCAGATGCTGCGGTCTCGGAAGCGGGTCGTGGTCAGGGACGATTAGGGGTTCGTGTCTTCGCCAGACGGAGCATGAAAGCTGCGCGTTCAAGAGGCGTTAGGCATTTACGGGTCAACGAAACCAAACGCCGGGCGCCCTGGGCCATCGCTTTGGCGATACTGGCGGCGTGCGGCGACACGGTGCCGCTGGCACCCAGCGCCGATGGCGCACTGCCAGTGAACGGTGCCAGCCTCGCCGGCGCGCGACTCTACGTTTCCGCCTCTTCGCCGGCGCTGGAGCAAGCTCGTGTGTGGCGCACGTCGCGTCCGGCGGACGCACTGCTGATGGATCGCATCGGCGCGCAGCCTGTCGCCCGGTGGCTGAGTGGTGGATCGGCGGATGCAGGCGCCGATGCGCGCGCGACGTTTACGGCGGCGGCTGGCCGCACTCCCGTTTTTGTCGCGTTCAACATCCCGAATCGCGATTGCGCGGGCTTCTCCAGCGGTGGCGCAGCCAGCAGCGCGGCGTATCGGGTGTGGATTCGTCAAGTTGCGGGTGGCGTGGGGGCGGGATCGGTGGTCATCCTCGAGCCGGACGCCCTGGCAGGAATGGATTGCCTCAGCAGCACGCAACAGGATGATCGGATCTCGCTGCTGAGCGACGCGATCACCGTGCTTAAAAACGCTGGCGCTCTCGTGTATATCGATGCGGGCCACGCGCGTTGGCACTCGCCGGAGATTTCCGCAGCGCGGCTGCAGCGCGCTGGCATCGGGAAGGCTGATGGTTTCGCGCTCAACATCGCGAATTTCGTGCAGACCGACGAGAACATTCGATATGGCGAGCAGATTTCCGCGAAGGTGGGTGGGAAGCATTTTCTCATTGACACCAGCCGGAATGGCAATGGACCGATTTCCGCCGCAGCCATCTGCAATCCGCCAGGGCGCGCGCTTGGCAACTTGCCTACGAGTAACACAGGTCGAGCGCTCGTTGATGCACTTCTCTGGGTGAAAGTCCCGGGAGAGTCGGACGGTACCTGCAACGGCGGACCACCGACAGGGACGTGGTGGGCTGATTACGCGCTGGAACTGGCCAGGAACCAGCCTCAGGTGTTCTTCGCCCAGGTCAGCAACTTTATGCAACTGTCCGTTTCATAACGAGCGCGGCCAAACCGGCGGTATGGTTCTGGCACAATGACTCCGGTTCAGCACAACCCTAGTCACGGAAATCAAGCAATGCGATCTACCATAAGCAGTCTCTGTAAAGGCGCGCTCGCGACCAGCCTTCTCATGCCCGCGATCGCCAGCGCACAATCGGTCGCGATGTTTGGAAGCGTTGAAGCTTCCGGCTATGGCGAAGGCTCGGCGTTCATCGGCTCTTCGCTGAGTGCGAGCGGCCTGGGTTGGAAGCCCTTCGCGTCCATCGGCGCGTACACGTTTCGCTATCGTGGCGGCAGTGGTCACAACACGGAAAGTGCGTTTGCTCCGTCGGCCGGGCTGCTGCACAACGGTGCGCGGCAGTCTGTACAGTTTGGTGCCGGATACGTCTTCGTAACGGAGAATTCTCCGCGGCAGACGAGTGCTGGCGCTCCCTTCGGCTCCCAGGACAGCCCTTTCGTCACTGGCCAGTACTCGTACTGGGGCGACGGCAGCAAGGACGTGTTGCTCCTCGGATCATACGCGACGAAGTCGCAGTACATCTGGACGCGCGGCAGCGCGCTGAACCGCCTGGGAGGCTCGACAGGCAAGCTCTTCGCCGGAGGTGAAGTCGGCGTACAGGGATCGACCGACTCTCCCAGTTACTACCGGATTCAGGCCGGACCGGCCATCAGCTATCGGGTGAATGAATCGTTTCGCGTTGGCGCTGCGGCGGGTGTTCGCATCGCGACCGGCGACTTTTCTCCGCCGGCGACCGGCTATGCCCGAATCGATTTTCTGCTGCTGCCAAAGTTCAGGTAGCATCGGCAAGGCCACGTGAGGAAGCAGGGAGGGGTCCTACGCGGATCCCTCCCTGTTTCTTTCGGGCGGCAACGGGAAACGCACTGGCCGGTGGCGGGTATCATTCACGACAGGATGGCCGGCCCCTCGTCTACCTTTCAGCGTGTCAGGTCTCCTCCGCGTGATGCGAATGCGTCCCTGGACCTCCGCTGCTGCAGCGCTGGCTGTGGTGGCGGGAATTGCAATGGCCGTCGCGGCCGGCCGTTCCGGCGAGTCGCCTGAACTGGCGAAGCGCGTTGCGGCGCCGCTCGACTCGGCGGCCGGGGCTGTTGCGGACATGCTCGACAGCGCCGCACGCTCACCCCGAGTCGTGAGTGCCGAAGCGGCCCTGGCCGCCGGCTATCTCGAGCGGCATCGGCTTGGGCTGGCGAATCCGTTTCGTCTCGCCGAGTTCGCGATGGCGGATTCGCAGTTATCCATCGAGAGTCGTCGCGGCGTCGCATGGCTTCTCATAAAGCAGGCATACTTTGCGCGCGGATTCACGCTGCCGACGGCTGCGCTTCGCGCGCTTTCCGGCAGTGATGCGCTGCCTCTGGAGCAACACGGCGCGCACGTCGCGCTCGTCGAGCGTGCAATGCGCGACAGCGACGATCCTCGCGGCGCTGAACTCGGCTTGCGGCTGGCCTATCAGATTGCCGCGAGCGAGCGCACGACGCCGTTCGGAGTGGCGCGCGTGATGGTGCGAATGGCGGCACTCGCGCGAGACCGCGAACTGGCGCGCCGTGACGCGCATGCGCTGGTCGCGGCCGCGCGCGCATCTGGAAAGGATCCCCTGACGCTCGTTCCGAGCTGGCGCGCGTCACTTCGTTTCGCGGTCGAGCGCCCGGTCTGGAATCGCGCGGCCTGGGAGGCGCGCGCAACGGTAGAATCGTCGCGATGGCTCGCGACGCTCCGCACGATTGCGGCAGATACTTCCCGAACGGATATCACGGTCGCCGTAGAGCCCCAGCGCGCAGCTGCGCTGTCGCGCGCAGTAGCCGTACGGCTGCTGGCGATAACGGCCGATGGACGTCTCGCGCCGCAGACTGCAGTGGTGCTGGCGACGCGCGAACAGGCGCGGCGTGTGCGCGGGCGCCCGGAGGAGTCGCTGCGGGCGTCCAACGAGGAAGCATTAGCCGCGGAACTGTCGTTGTTGCCGCCAGACACAACGGGCGCCACATCGCTCGCGGTGTTGGAGGCAGCCGTGGGGCTTCGGTCGCTGGCGCAGGAGCGTGTCTGGTTTCCCGGTGATCCGTCCCCCACCGAACGCGAACTTCGGAGGCGCTTCGGCTACGCATCGATCGTGTTCGAGCCGGACGTGCCTGTGCGGTGGCGTGGGTACTACCTGCGTACGCTCGCCGGTTCGACCGCGGAACTACAACGCGTGTTGCCAACGTTCACCGTCACTGGAGCGCATGTGCAGTTCAGTGCGCGTGCGCCTGCTGACACGCTGCTCGCGCTGCATGTGGCGCACACGCGGACACTCGTGCTGCCGATCGGTACGGGTTCTGGCACGCTTGCACACGAATTGGCGCACGATCTCGATGCCCGTGCAGCGCGGAGCCGCTATTCACGTGTCGGCTACGCGACCGACCTCGCTGTCAGGCGGCAGGACGGGCGCATGGCGGCGTCGGTCGCCGGCCTGACGCGCGGCCCACTGGTGACGCCAACCGAAGGCGGCACGTCGCCGCACCGCCAACGCCCTGCGGAAGTGTTTGCGCGCACTATCGAGTGGCTCGTTCCCGCCGCCCTGGCGCGCGATGGCCGCATGAATGGTTTTCTCTCGAGCGTGCAGGACGAACTGCTGACCGGGGCGGGGCCGGTTCTGCCGACCGATGTGTCGTTCGGCGCCGTCCCTGCGCTCGCCGACGTGCTGGAGGAGATGCCGGCCACGGAGGCGCAGGATGCCGCACGGGCGATCCGCGCCCAATTCGCGGGTGAAAACGAATGGACCGCGCAGCGCCTCGTTCGGCTGGTGCTCGAGACACCGCTGCCTTCCGCTGGGCCGGCATTCACGGCGGATGGATGGAGCTTCCGGGACCCGGCGGGGTCACTTGCGTCGTCGCTACCGATGCACGCCCCGCGCTGCGCAGAAGGACGGCAGCAACACTCCGGGGAATGGCGCGATGCCCTCGTCCGCGCGATGGTGGATGCCCGCCTCCGCGGTATTGCACGCTCGCGTGTGCGGAGGAACTCCCTTGGCGCAGCACCCGTGGCGCGCCTACTCGGTCTCGCCGGCCCGTGGAATGAGGCGGCAACCGAGACCGTGGTGGAGCATGCGCGGGAGGCGCTGCTGGCGCGCGTCTATGATCGCGTCGATGGTGAGCGAACGCTTCCCGCCGCCCTCAACGGCGAACCGGCACCCGTGGTGTGCGTTCGTCGTTAGTCGGAATCAAAACCAGAAGGCCTGCCGGAGCCGCTCGCCGAGCGTGGGCGCGTGCGGCCCGCTGCACGTCGACGGATCGGGCTTCTCGTTGAACTCGCCTGCGTTGTCCTTCACAGCGGCGAATTGCGTGGCGACGAGTGCGTCCGCCTTCTCGGCGCCATAGCTGACCAGCAGGCGGTCCCTTGAACGAATGGCGCGATTCGCAATGCCATCAACGGGCACGCCGTTCAGGACGAAATGAAGGCTCTTCCCCTCCATCAGACGCAAGGCCTCTCCTGACGGCAGCACCACCCACTCATTGCCAAGCGCCATCTGCAGGTTCGTGAAGAGGTTTGCCCACGATGTAGCCGGCGCATGGACGTGTACGACATCGTGATCCCCACTGTGCAGATGCACCCGGTCCACCGGGTCCTGTTGCATGGGGTCAGCCTTGCATTTCGAAATATCTTCCATGAACCGGGTGTCGGTCAGGTCGAGGCGCTGGCCGTTGACGAACACCGCGAAGTTCGCGTGGTAGTGGGTGGCGTGCGCCGGAGGCAGCGCGAGGAGTCTCGCGACGCCTAACACGACCGCGCCGATCACGATTCCGGATCCGAGTATCAGGGCGGGTCTCATCACGTGTTGACGACGCGCCTGACGTCGGCGGCGAGGGTCATGGGATCAAAGGGCTTGGCGATAGTTGTTGTGGCGCCCGCCTCGAGCGCGCGCGCCACGTCCTCCCGCCGGGTGCGGCCACTGAGGAAGATGATCGGCGTCAGCGCGGTTTTTTCGTTTGCCCGCAGTCGCCGGCAGACCTCGAGACCGTCGATGCCCGTCATCACGCCGTCCACGACGAATACATCCCACCCCTCGCCCGCCCGCGCGAGTAGCGCTTCGCCGCTGTCGACAATCGTGACATTCAGTGACTGGTCCAACTCGAGCGCGAACTCGAGAATCGTGCGCACATCTTCTTCGTCATCAGCGCAGAGAATCTTCATGGCGCAGGCTACGGGGCAGGGGGACGGACGGTAAGAT
>JBKJKH010000374.1:0-4636 GCA_046597595.1 Gemmatimonadaceae bacterium | reverse complement strand
CCATCGTGATGCTCGAGCCAGCGAGCAGTCGCTCCCGGAGCAGTACGCGGCCCCGCGCCCACGTCGTCATCAGGGTGAAGACCACCACGGCAACGACAATGGGCACCCAGCCTCCGTGTGGCAGCTTCATGAGATTCGCGGTGAAGAACGCGAGGTCGATGCCGAGAAAGAAGACGAGGAAGAGCCGCCCCTTCCACAGGGGCCAGCCCCACTGCTGCGTGGCGAGGAAATAGAAGAGGATGGTAGTGATGGCCATCGTCCCCGTGACGGCCACGCCATACGCTGCGCCGAGGGCGTCTGATGTCCGGAAGCCAAGCACGAGAAGCAGCGTCCCCGCCGCGAGCGCCTTGTTGATCTCGGGGATGTAGATCTGCCCGGCTTCCTGCGCCGACGTGTGGATGATCTGCATTCGCGGACTGTACCCAAGCTGAATCGCCTGCTGTGTCATCGAGAATGCGCCGGAGATCAGCGCCTGCGACGCAACGACTGCGGCCGAAGTCGCGATGAAAAGCAGCGGAATGCGAAACCACTCGGGTGCGAGCAGGTAGAACGGATTCGACACGGCCGTAGGCTCGCGCAGCAACAGCGTACCCTGTCCGAAATAGTTGAGCAGCAGCGCGGGCAACACCAGCCCGAACCACGCCAGCCGGATGGGCTTGCGGCCGAAGTGCCCCATGTCGGCGTACAGGGCCTCTCCTCCCGTGACCACAAGGACCACAGCGCCCAGGACGAGGAAGGAGCGCAGCGGGTGCATCAGGAAAAATTCGAAGCCGTAGTACGGATTCACCGCCCGAAGAATCGCAGGATCGTGCGCCACGCCGAAAGCGCCGAGGATGCCGATCGTAAAAAACCAGACAAGCATGATCCAGCCGAACGTGCCGCCAACCTTGGCCGTTCCGTGCCTCTGGACAGCGAACAAGGCAGCAATGATCAGGAAAGCGATCGGCACCACGAAATGACTCAGCGTTGGTGTCGCGATCTCGAGACCTTCCACGGCGCCAAGCACCGAGATGGCGGGTGTAATGATGCCATCGCCGTACAGAAACGCGCCGCCGAACAATCCGATCGCGATGATCGCAGCGCGCCTGCGCGTATCCTCCGTTCGATGCAGCTGCTTGAGTATGAGCGCGAGGAGCGCGAGCACTCCTCCCTCCCCGCGATTGTCCGCACGCAGGATGTAGACGACGTATTTGACGCTCACGACAAGGATGAGCGCCCACACCACGAGCGAGAGAATGCCCAGCACATTTTCCGGAGTTGGCGCAAGCCCATACGCCGGCTTGAACACTTCCTTGATGGCGTAGAGCGGGCTCGTCCCGATGTCGCCATACACCACGCCGAGCGCCGAGAGCGTGAGCACCGCCAGGCGCTTGCCGTGCGGGTCAGGATCAGCGTGGTGGAGCGAAGGAGGAACCGGGCGCGTTCCCGTGAGTCCCGACGAAAGGCGCTCGGGGTCTGGGACGGTATCGCCGCTGCGGGAACTTCGCCCCTCCGGAGAGGGGGACGGGGGCTCTGCTGTCATTGGGTGGCGAATGTAATGGTAGCGCGCCGTGCGTGGCGAGACATCCCCCAGCATCCATGCTATTGCCCGGCAACCATGAGCCGCCCATACTGGGTCTGAAGACTAGAGCGGGCCGTTGTGGCCCCCGAGGCACTCCATGTTTGACGTTCTTCTCGAATCCCGTCCGCCGCGCGAGCGCCTTGCCCTGAGCAGGGGTTCGGTCGCGAGCCTGACGACGCACCTCATCATCATTGGCCTCATCGCCGCGACGGCGAGCGGAGGCGCGCTCTACCTCGCAGGCCCCATTGAGCGCGCGATCTTCCTGGCGCCGTTCCGGAAGGAACCCAGAACAGCCGCCGTCGAGCAGCTCTCCTTTGCGAGGGGTGCCGATGGCCGCGGCCAGTTCGAGGGCATCGACGGACTCGAAGGCACCGACGCACTGCTCCAGCGCGGCGGACGCGGCGCCGGGAGCGCAGCAGCGGGCGATGGGAGCGCATTCAACGCACTCAGTGTCATCCCCACTCCCAGTGCCAACGTCGCCCCCGCATTCCATGAGTTCGACGTCGACTCGGCCGCCGAACGCGCTGCTGATGCCGAAGTACCGCCCTATCCGGGCAGTCTTCTGCGGCAGGGCATTGAAGGGCTGACCATGGTCCAGTTCGTCGTGGACAGCACCGGAATGATCGATCTCCGCTCGTTCAAGGAGATCAAGGCCACACACCCGCTGTTCACACTCTCGGTCTTCTCCGCACTCTCCCGGATGCGGTACCGGCCGGCATCCATCGGAGGCCGGCCGGTGAGGCAACTGGTGCAGCAGGAGTTCCGTTTTCGTATCGTGCCGGCGGTAAAGCCAGCGATGTAGCAGAGCTACTTCCCTCTCGACTTCTCCATCTCCGCGACCATCGCGAGGAATCGCTCCTTCTGCTCGCCGTTGAGCTGCTTGATGAGCTGCCCGCGAAAGTTCAGCCGAATCGAATCCATCTGCGGACGCACCGGCTTCATGACTTCCACAAGCTGGCGATGACGTTCGTCGAGAATGCTGTCGAACGCCGCGCGCTGGGCCGACGTCAACTCCAGCTCCTCGGCCATCCGCTCCCGCATCGCCCGCTGATCCGGGGAACACTCGCGGCCGCCGGCAATAACGCGATCGGCGGTAAAGCCGAGCGCCCCGCCCGCGAGCGCGGCCCCGAGCAGGAACATGACGGCGAGATTTTTCGAACGCTGCATTTATGAATCCGTTCTGGAAGGCCGGCGCGAGCGCCGGTCAGGGATTGATCAGGTAGCGGAGCGTCGCTTCGCGCGCCCCCGGAGCTTCGGGAGTGGGCGCACTTTGAATGGCGACGACCGGCGATGAATCGCGGAACACCGACTCGAAGGCCACGCGGGCCTCGGTCTGGCGCGCTCGCGTGACCGCAATTCCCGCGATCAGTCCCGCCACACCTGCGGCGACAAGACCCGCCCGCGACCACCCCGCGAGGAAGTCGAACATGCCCGGCGCAGGAGCGGCACTTCCCTTCCGGATGACGTCAAGAATAGAGGCCTCGAGGCCAGCCCAGTACGTCACGTCTGCGGGAGCCGCATAATGCTCACGCAGCACACGCCGAAGCGTGAAATGGTCCACTTGTCCGGTGCTGTCGCGATGATCAGTCATGGCGTGCTCCGGAAATCGCCCAGCAGCTTGCGAAGCGCCGAGCGCGCGTGGTGAAGGTCAGACCGTGCGGTGCCCTCGGGGATGCCGAGCATCGTGCCAATCTCCGCATGCTTGAACCCCTCTACATCGTGCAGCACGATGACCGAGCGTTGCCGCGCGCCCAACTGCGCGAGCGCGGCGTCGAGCCGGTCGCGCAGGTCGCGCGCCTCGCCTGGATCGCGGAACACCGATGCCGCCGCCTCGGTCAACTCATCCGCGTCGCGCACCCGGCGGCGACGCGTGATGTCGAGCGCCGCGTTGGCGACAATCCGGTGGAGCCACGCGCCGAAACTCTGGTCCGGCAGGAACCGGTGCATCGCCTTGTACGCATGAAGGAAGCCTTCCTGCACGGCGTCCTCCGCATCTTCGTGCGAGAGCACGATAGAGCGCGCCACCGCATACGCCCGGCGCTGGTGCAGCCGGACAAGCGAGGCGAAGGCATCGGCGCTGCCCGACTGCGCCTCGCGCACGATCGCGCGCTCGTCCGGATCGGCGGGCGGACGCACACCCGTCGCCACTCCCATCACCGGCGTCGGCACTCTCGCCGTCGCCGGCCGCGAACCGAAGATCGGTGCGACCGCTGCTGTCATTTCGGGTGGTGGAGGGTTCACAGGGAGAAACGTGTCGCCGGTGTAGTTCGTTGAACAGGCCTACCCGAGCCCGTGCGCTTCAGCCCGTTCCTTCATCGCCTCGATCACGAACTGAATGTGCTCATCCAGGTCGACCCCAAGCTCCTGCGCGCCGAGCACGACATCGTCGCGGCTCACTCCGCGCGCGAATCCCTTGTCTTTCATCTTCTTCCGGACCGACTTCGCGTCGACTTCCGCGATGGCCCTCGAAGGACGCACGAGCGCGGTCGCGGTGATCAGTCCGGTGAGCTCGTCCACGGCAAACAGCGCCTTGGCCATCGGCGTCCGGCGGGGCACTCCAGAGTAGGAGGCATGGCCGAGGATTGCCTCGAGAACATCGTCCGGATAACCCTTCTCCCGGAGGATGCGGACTCCCTCGGCAGGATGTTCACTGGTGGCCGAGTGCTCGGCATTTGGCCAGCGTTCGTAGTCGAAATCGTGGACGAGTCCCGTAAGTCCCCATCGCTCTTCATCTTCCGAGAGTTTCCGGGCGTAGGCTCTCATGGCGGCCTCAACCGAGAGCATATGTTTCCGCAGGCTCTCGCTCGCAGTGTATTCATGCACGATGGCGAGCCCATCAGCGCGGCTGGGAATCGGCGAAACAGATGGCCCAAGCCCCATGGCTGAGCTCGCGTTTCCGGTGTGGCGTTCGGTCGTCATGTTTGCATCATAGCATTGTGATGTAAACCGGGGTGTGTGGCGATCTTGCTACACCACCCGGCGCATTGCATGTTAGGTCCTTCTGTTCCGGTACCCCCGACCCCACGGGTAATGTTGCGTTCCGCCCGCCGCTTCGGCAAAAGTGTCCTGACAGCC
>JBKJKH010000361.1:0-5237 GCA_046597595.1 Gemmatimonadaceae bacterium | reverse complement strand
GCCGTAGAGAAAGGCCGGGAAGCGACCGAAGGCGTCGCGCGTGAACGCGTAGAGGCCGCCTGATCCCTTGTCCATGGCACCAAGCTCGGCATACGACAGCGCGCCGAAGAGCGACAGGACGCCACCCACCAGCCAGACCAGCAGTGCAGTGCGCACTGAGCCGGACGCCTTCAGGACAGATGACGGCACGAGGAAAATGCCGGATCCGATGACGTTCCCGATCACCAGCAGGGTCAGGTCGCGCGTACTCAGCGTTCGTCGCAGCCCACTCGGGCGGCTGTCTTGCGGGCGCACTTCCATCCTGCGATCCTCCGGACTCGTGGTGATACCTATCTCGAGGTCCGGCCGCACGCCGCCGGACAGGAGCAATATGCAACGTCTCGGTCTCATGCTCGCGCTGCTGGCTGCGCTTCCGCTTGGTGCGCAGCGAACAGTGTACGACCTGCCGGTCCGCGAGCACCTCTTTCCGAACGGCCTGCGCCTCCTCGTGCTCGAGCGGGCAAACGATCCGCGCGTGGCAGCGAAGATCTTCACGCGCATGGGCGCGGTGAACGAGATCCCCGGCGAGGCAGGGGCCGCGCATTTCCTCGAGCATCTGATGTTCAAGGGGACACGCACGCTGGGCACCACCGACTGGGCCTCCGAGCAGCCAATTCGCGAACGGATAGGCGCTCTCGAGCAATCGCTCATCGCGGAGCGGAACCGGGCGCGCAATGACCTCCGGCAGCGAGGAGTGTTTCACGAATACTCGCACAAGCAGAGCACTCCACTGGCCGACAGCCTGCGCGCGGAGATTGCACGCCTGGAACAGTCTGCACAACGCTATCGCGAGCACGGCGCGACCATGCGATGGTACCAGCGGTATGGCGGGACATACCTGACCGCGACCACCGAGCAGGAGTACATGAAGTTCGACATCAACCTGCCGGTTGAACACATCGAAGTGTTCTTCCGGGTTGAAGCCGACCGCATGCAGAACACGATCATCCGCGAGTTCGACGAAGAGCGCATGATTCTCGTGGAGCAGCGGCTGGGTGACCTCAATCGGCCTGCGACGCCCTATGCTGAAGCGATGAACTCCACCGTAGGGCGCGTCCAGCAGGTCTTCTGGCCCGAGGGATATCGCACGGACTTCGATCAGTACACCCGCGCGCACCAGCAGCAACTGTACGAGCGCGCCTTCGTCCCCAATAACACGACGATCGTGCTCATCGGCGGCGTGACGCTCGAGGCGATGATACCACTCGTCGAGCGCCATTTCGGCGCGATGGCGCGCAAACCCGAGCCGCCACGGGAGGTTGCGATTGAGCCGCTTCCCGACGCGGAGCGGCGGCTCATCTGGAGGAGCACGGAACTGGCGCCGCGCGTGGAGGCGAGATTTCTCATCCCCGGGGTCGGGCATCCGGACCGTCCGCACTTCGACGTGCTTGGCGAAGTCACGCAGATCATGCTCGCTCGAGCACTCAATGCGGCAGGCGTCGCGGCACGGCCGTCCGTCAACACGAATGTAGTACACACCTCGCGCTTCGGGCTGCCGGCATCGCAGAACTTCGAAGTGGTCGTGGATCGCCAGGAGCAGCTCGATGGTGCGGAACGCGTGTTGCTCGACGTCATCGAGCGAGTGCGGAGCGGCGCCGTCTCGGCAGAGGATCTCACGCTCGCGAAGAAGCGCTTGCGCGTCGCGTGGCTGCGCGTGCTGCGCCAGCCTGATGTGCTGGCATTCGATATCGGCCACTTCCAGGCGATGGACGTGTGGCGCACCCTGCCCGTGTTCATGGCGGCCCGGGAGCGCACCGCGCCCGACGACATCGCCCGAATTGCCCGACAGCACTTCATCGCCGAGAATCGCACTATTGGCGTCGTGCGGCGTCCCGATGTGCCGCCCAGGATGAATGATGGAGGCGGCCGATGACTCGCCAATGGAGCTGCTGCCTGACGCTCGGGCTCATGCTTGCGCTTCCCTTCTCGAATGGCCGCGCGCAGACGATGGTGCATCCGCGAGACATGCGCATGCCGTCACCGCCCTCCCCGCGCCCGGACCCGGCGGTGTTCCGCCACCAGGTCGGCACCAGCACCGCGTATGTGGTTGAAGATCGTCAGGCACCGATGGTGACGGTGCGCGCATTCGTTCGCACGGGATACGGTGGCGCGCCGGATGCCGCTGTGCCACGCGCCGTCGAGCGGGCGTTGCGCGCCGGGCCGTCGTCGATGGCTCCGGGTGCATTCAGCCGGGAAGTCGATGCCATGGTTGGTGAATGGCGCGTCACGATGGGGCCGGAAGTCACTGAACTTTCCCTCGATGTTCCGTCGGAGGACGCGCGCCGTGCTATTGCCTTGCTGGTCGCGACGTTGCGCGGTCCGCGGTTCATGAACGTCCAGGCGGGGCAAGCACCATCCACGTTGCGCGGCGCGACGGCCACGGGCGGGAGTGGACCGGTGCTGTACGAAGGATCGCTGCAACTCGCCGTCGACATCCTCAATGAACAGTTGCTCGGCGCGAGTGCGTATGGCGGCCTCGCGACGACCGCCGTCACAGCCGCGGCCGCGCAGACTTTTCACGCGGCGCATTTTGGACCTTCGAGCATCGTGTTCGCCGTTGCAGGTGATATCGCGGCCGCGGATGCGCGGGCCGGACTCGCGGAGGCGGTCGCGGGCTGGAGCGGAGGCCAGGCCGCGTTGCGCCGGCCGGCAGTCACGCCAACTCCCGCACCTGCGCGACCCGCCGGACGCGAAATCCATTTGTATGACGCCGACAAGCTTCAGGGATGGGTCGTCATGGGCCATACGCTCCCGCCGGTTCCGCTTCAGGATCGCGCTGCGCTCGAGGTCATGAACTACATCATCGGTGGAGGGCACTTCGACACGCGCCTGTTCCGCGAGCTGCGTGACAAGCGTGGGCTCGCGAACACCGGCGGTGGGTATCCCGAGTGGTTTGATCGCGGGCCGGGCACCTACACGTTGCGTACGTACGGGCGGCCAGATGTCATCCCCTTTCTCGTCGAGCTCACACTGCGTGAGGTCGACAAAATGCGCACCGACCTGGTGACGCAGGACGAGCTGGACATCGCGAGAGGTGCGCTGGCAGATGGCGTATTTGCCATGCGGTACGCTGACAGCTACGCCACCTCCCGAAGTCTTGCCGAGGAACATGCGCGCAACGGCGATCACACCGAGAGTGCGAGCTATCAGCGGCGCGTCCGCGCGGTCACGCGCGAACAGGTGAGGGACGTCGCGCGCCGGTACGTTGATCCTGAACGATTCCAGATCGTCATCGTCGGTCCGCGCGATGCGATCGGCAAGGCGAAGCATTGGGAATCGAGCAAGCCGCTGTCGAGCTTTGGCCGGATCGTCTCAGCCGATATTCGCTGACAGCGGCCGTTGGCGACGCGGTGAGCCAACGAACCCGCCCTGAGGCGGCCGGCGTCGTTGACGCAACGCATGCGATAGAAATGAGGCTCTTCACCGAAGAAAGACAAGAAGAAAATGAACCGCAGAGGGCGCAGAGGGCGCGGAGGAGTTCAATGCAGTCCTCTGCGTCCTCTGCGGTTCAATGCTCTTGCCTTTGATCTCACCGCCTTTGCACTATTTGGCCGAAAGACGATAAAAGAAAAATGAGAAGGGCGCCCGGATTTCTCCGGGCGCCCTCGAGAGCGGAACTCCGACCGGTCTAGCGGCGGCGGCGAGCCACGCCAAAGATGCCGATCAAACCCGTCGCCATGAGCGCGTATGTCCCAGGCTCCGGTACGACGCCCGTCGCAGGCTCCCGATAGGTCTCGATCCTGATGTTGTCGAGCGTCCAGCCTTCATCGCCCCAGGGCTGAAGACCGCGGCCATCCCACGAGTTGTTCAGCGTCGAGGCCGAGTGCGCGAATTCGTACGAGAAATTGTACACGGAGGAGTTGTACCACCCCGTCGCTACGCCTCCGAGCGTATACTGCTCGGCAAAGGCGCCCGCATAACTCTGCGGCCCGCCGAAGTTGGAGAACGTCGCGTCGAGCAAGGTTCCCGGGTCACTGATGAAGCGGAAGTAGTCGGGTGCGCATGCCCCACCGCATCCGCTCGTTCCGTCCCACGAATCCCACATGAATGCCGTGAAGCTCACCCGCGTCTTTACGTGTGCGCCAAGGCCGGTGAGGCCCAGCGTCACCGTGTGGTTGCCATAGCCGGTGATGCCCGAGGTGCCACTCATGCCCAATGAGCCTGTGCAGTAGGTCGCGCTCAAGCAATCCGAGCGCGGCCCGTATATAGCCAGCCCGCCCGGTGCGCCGAGGGTCGAACTGACCAGGCCGGTAAACACGTTGGGTGCGAGACCGGAATTGTAGTCCGAAAACCAATTCGTGGTCCACTGCGCGCCGGCCTGTGAGGCACTGAGCGCGAGGGAAAGTGCTACCAGACGAATGCGCATGGCAGATCCTGTGCAAGCTGGGTGAGCGAACGCTGCACACTACCATGCAAAACGGGGGTCGATAATCGAATGTTTATGGACCCGCGATTCGCGCGGTCCAAATCATTCCGCCGCAAACAGATGCCGAAATTTGTACGAGTCGGAGTTTCGTCCGAGAACGACAAACTGTTGCGAGCATCCTACACAGAACTGTTGTCAAACTGAGTCGATTGGAGGCTGCGCTTTGCGCCAGAACCGAAGGACCCAGGCGACGAACACGAGACCGATCCCGACCCAACGCACGGCGGAAATGCCCGTCCGGACGCCCCACGCGAAAACCAGCAGCCCGACCGCAACCAGCACGATCTTGAGCCGCAGCACGGTGGTCACGGCGCCATGGGCAGGCCTAACGCCTGTGCTTCGGCATCCGGAATATCGAGCACCATGCGAAGCATCGCTGTCGAAAACACCTTGCCCTGTGCATCCGTCTTGAGCGACAGCGTTCCGCCTCCGTCGAGCGCGCCATGGAGCAGGAAATTGAGCGCGTTGAGATTTGGGAGCTCGAACCGCTCCACCTTCCCTTCGATGACGCCGGAGAAGTGCGTGGTCACGCGCGCGAGCGACAGTTCGCGTGCGAGCAAGGGATACCACTCGGGCCGGAGCGCGATCACGCCCACGTTGGCCGTGTCGCCCTTGTCACCCGAGCGGGCGTGCGCGAGGTCGAGAAGGCGCACTTTCATGTCAGCATCTCCATCTTCGGCTGCACTTCCGTCTTGTCGATGAGCGCGGGCCAGTACGCGACGATCTCCTCCACCTTCGGGCGGCCGCCTGCAAACCCCGTCACGCTCGGCGG
>JBKJKH010000356.1:0-2531 GCA_046597595.1 Gemmatimonadaceae bacterium | reverse complement strand
GGCGCAACGCGTCCCATCGCGCCGAAGGCCTTCTTGCGTCCCTGCCACAGCCGCGTGCGCTCCGTCAGCTCCGACGCCGTGCGCACGGTGCGCGCACCGGATTCGAGGCAGAGGCGCTCGATGCGCTGTGCGTCGGCGTCGAGCCCCGCGAGCAGGCCATCCACCTCCACCAGCAGCACCGCGCCTGCGTCAATCGGGTACCCCGCCGCATAAATCGATGCCTCGACGGCCCGGATCGTGGCATTGTCCATCATCTCGAGCGCAGCGGGGACAATGCCCGATGCCACGATCGCCGACGTTGCGCGCGCGGCAGATTCGAGTGTTTCGAAATCCGCGAGCAGCGTGCGGATGCCTTGTGGGTCGGGCATCAACTTCACGGTCACGTCGAGCGCCACTCCAAAGCATCCTTCCGAGCCGACGAAGGCGCCGAGGATATCGTAGCCCTCTCGCTCACCGTCGGCGGAGCCCAGGGTCACGATCTCGCCCGAAGGCAGGATGACGGTCGCAGCAACGACGTGATTCAGCGTCACCCCGTACTTCAGGCAGTGCGGACCGCCTGCGTTCTCTGCAACGTTGCCCCCGATGGTGCATGCTGCCTGGCTCGACGGGTCGGGCGCATAGTGCAGCCCGTACGCCGAGGCGGCTCGCGTGAGCGTGACATTCACGACGCCGGGCTCGACGACGGCGAGACGGTCGAGCGGGTCGATCGAGATGATGCGGTTGAGCCGATTGAGGCAGAGGAGTACGGCATTCTCGGCAAGCGCGCCGCCGGAGAGGCCTGTGCCTGCGCCACGCGGCACGAACGGAATGCGCTCGGCCGCGAGCAGGCGGATGACGTCTACCAGCTGCTCGCGGGTTCGCGGGAAGACGGCGAGCGCCGGCTGCTTGCGATAGCCGGGCAGTCCGTCAGCGGTGTACACGAGGAGCTCATGCGGGCGCAGCAGCACCTGTTTCTCCCCGACGACCTCGGCGAGACGGTGTGCGATTGCGGCCCGGTCGAAATCAGTCGAAACGCGCGGCGCGGTCACATCGCATTCTAGCGGGACACCGGCGGCGGTGCTGTGGGCAGACCTAAGGCGCCCCCTAAGGCGCCACCATCTTCTCTGCGAGCGCGACAAGCGCAACGAGGTCGAACGGTTTCTGGAGGACCACGCACTGACACCGCGTCACGAGGTGCTGCGCCTCCTCGCTGAAGACGTCGCCGGTCGAGAACACCATGCGACCCGCGAGGACAGGGCGCTCGGCGCGGACGAGGTCATACAGGTTCGCGCCGGACATGCCAGGCATGCGGAGATCGGACAGCACCACATCGTATTGCGAGCCGTCCGGCGCGAGGAGCATGGAAAGCGCTTGCGCGCCATCGAAGGCCTCGCTGACCAGCCAGTTCTTGCGGGAAAAGATCCGGCGGAGCGCGACCCGAATCGGTTCCTCGTCTTCCACCAGGAGAATCGTGTGCTGGTTTTGTGTCACACAGCACCCTCAAACGCAAGAGGGCGCCGCAGTCTCGCGGCGCCCTCTGGACTTCGTGATGCTGTCGAGCTCACGCAGCCCAGAACCCGGCGAGTGCATTACCATCCGGCGACTCGCGGAGCTTCTCGAATGCGCGCTCCCTGATCTGGCGGATGCGTTCGCGTGTCACGCCCATCAACGCGCCGATGCGTTCGAGTGTCATCGCCTCGGTTGTTTCGTCGAGTCCGTAGTACAGGAAGAGAATCTTCCGTTCGCGCGGTGTGAGATACTTGCGGAAGATCTTCTCGATGAAGGTGCGCATCAGGCGCGCATCCGTCGTGTCTTCGATTTCCGCGCCATCAACGCCGGCAAAACGTTCGCCGAGGGTGGAGGCTTCGCGATCGGAGCGATCGACTGGCGCATCAAACGACACTTCGGTCGACGACATCTGCTTTGCCGCGCGGATAGTCTCCGGGGTTTCCTCGAGCAGGCGACCCAGCTCGGCATCGGTCGGATCACGCTTCAGCACCTGGCCGAGTACGGTCTCGGCGCGCGAGAGGCGGATAAGCTGGGAATTCTGGTTGAGCGGGATGCGCACGGAGCGCGTCTGCTCGGCGAGGGCCTTGAGGACTGCCTGGCGCACCCACCAGACCGCATACGAAATGAACTTCACGCCCTGGTCGGGATCGAACTTTCGCACCGCCTTGAGCAGGCCTTCGTTGCCGATGGCGACGAGCTCACTGAGGTCGAGTCCGTGTCCCTGATACTTCTTCACGTACGAGATGACGAAGCGAAGGTTGGCCGTCACCAGCCGTTCAGCGGCCGCTTCGTCACCTTTTTGTGCCAGTCTCGCGAGGCGCCGCTCTTCCGCGGCGTCGCTGATCAACGGCAGCTTTTGAATGTCCTGCAGGTACTGGTCGAAAGCAGTTGAAGGAGAAGAACGGAAAAATCCCTTGGACCTGCTTTCGGTGGCAGTCTGCATACACGCCCCTGAGCCGTGAGAGAGATGGGACGGAAGCGAACCCGAAACACGCGGTTCGGCGGGAGGCCACGATAGGATTTGGTATTTCGGGTGTCAACAG
>JBKJKH010000306.1:0-3106 GCA_046597595.1 Gemmatimonadaceae bacterium | reverse complement strand
CTCAGGCGCTTCGGCAAGGAAGAGTGCCCACGGAATCGGCGTAACGCGTAATTTGAATGCCTACCCACGACACCCACCATGACACACCAGCACCGCTTGCGCGTCGCGCTCTTCGCTGCTCTCCTGGCCGCTCCGGTTCAGGCGCAGGTGCGCAGCATGCCTGTCCCGGCCGAATCGCTGCGGGCAGCGCCGGACCTGGAGCGACAGCTTCAGCGCCCGCGCGCCTCAGCGCCGGTTTCCGCGCCCGTCTTTGCGATGCGCCACGAAATCGCCTTCGATGCGGCGGCAGCCCGGCGACGGATCGCGAGAGTGACGACGTCGTTCACGGTGGCAGGGGATGGTGCGGTGCTGCTCTCATTACCGGCGTGGACGCCTGGCGCGTATGAGATCAGTAATTTTGCAAGGAACGTGATCAACTTCGGCGTTCAGTCGGGGGAACGCGCCGTGCGCTGGGACAAGGTGGACTTCGACACCTGGCGCATCTGGCCGCAAGGCGCGCGTGCCATCGAGGTCCGGTTCGACTATCGCGCGGATACTCTGGACAATGCGATGGCGTGGACGCGGAGCGACCTCCTGTTCTTCAACGGCACGACGATGTTCCTGTATCCCGAGGGCCGGTCCTTCGACCAGGGCGCCACGGTCGTCGTCCGCACCGACCCATCGTGGATGGTCACGACAGGTCTCGCGACGGCGCCCGGGGTGAGAATGGCGGGTGTCCATACATTCGCTGCGACGAATTACCACGACCTGGTCGACATGCCATTCTTCGTTGGGCGTTTCGACCTCGACAGCACGCGCATTTCCGAGCGCTGGACTCGGCTCGCGACGTATCCCGCCGGTTCACTTGCAGGCGCAGCGCGGCGAGAAGTATGGGATGCGCTCGGCAACATCATCCCGGCACAGGTCGCGGTGTTCGGGGAAGTGCCGTGGCAGCACTACACGATCTTTCAGATTGCCGACTCGTCGTTTGGTGGGGCGAGTGGACTCGAGCACCAGAATTCGCACGTCGATATCATCACGCCGCTGGCGATTGGCAATCCGCTGCTGCTCTCCCTCTACGCGCACGAGATCTTTCACGCGTGGAACGTGAAGCGCCTGCGGCCGGCCGATCTCGTTCCCTATCGCTACGATGCGCCGCAGCCGACGCCGTGGCTGTGGGTGAGCGAGGGCATCACTGACTACTACGCCGATCTCTCCGAAGTCCGCGGTGGCGTCATTGACGCGGAAGGCTTCTTCGCCCTGACGGCCGGCAAGATGAACGAAGTGGCCGACGCGCCCGCCGTGTCGCTGGAAGATGCATCCCTCAACACATGGATCCATCCGCGCGATCCGACGGAGTACATCTACTATCCAAAGGGATCGCTCGCCGGCATGGCGCTCGACATCATGATCCGCGACATGAGCGATAACCGCGGATCGCTGGATGCCGTGCTGCGCGACCTGTATGTCTCGACCTGGAAGCGCGGGCAGGGATTCACGGGAGAGCAGTTCTGGACAGCGGTCGCGCGCGCGGCGGGCGGCGGCGCGCAGGCGTTCGCGGACTTCCAGGCTCGCTACATCGACGGGCGCGAACCATTTCCGTGGGCGCGACTGCTCCCGCTCGCGGGCATGCGCATCGACACGGACACGACACGCCTTCCCCGGCTCGGCGTCTTCACGGCTGCTGATTCTGCGACGATGACCGTTTCGGATGTCGACGCCGGTGGCACTGCGGCACTCGCCGGTGTGCAGGCAGGGGACGTCCTCGTGCGGGTTGGGGACATTCCCGTGAGCGATGACACGTTTGGTGCTCGCTACCGCGCACGCTATGGTCGCACTGCCGAGGGAACAATGATTCCCATCGTCGTCAGGCGGGATGGGCGCGAGCGGACTCTCACCGGCCCGCTCCAGTTTGCGACGACCGTGGAGCGGAGAGTCAGCGCCGATCCCAATGCGAATCCGAAAGCGGTGCGAGTGCGCAGGGGAATGCTTGGGGGCTGACGGCGCCGCCGCCCCGCTTCCTACATTTTCGGAGTGTCCATCAGGAAGCGTCCCATCCACCCCTGCATCTCCTTCCACCACAGCTGCTGGTTCTGCGGCTTGCCGATCCAGTGGCCCTCGTCGGGAAAGACGACGAGGCGGCTCGGCAGCCCCTGGCGCTGGTATGCGGTGAAGAGGTTTAATCCCTCGGTATACGGCACGCGATAGTCGAGCTCGCCGTTGATCACGAGCGTCGGCGTCTTGAAGTTCTTCGCGTAAAGGTGCGGCGACCAGATCCGGTACTGCGTGGCCATCGCCGTCGGGTCCCAGTAGGAACCGCCGTATTCCCACTCGGGGAACCACAGCTCCTCGGTGGCACCGTCCATCGCCTCGAGGTTGAACGGGCCGGCGTGCGACACGAGCGCCTTGAAGCGGGTGGTGTGCCCGGCAATCCAGTTCACCATGTAGCCACCATACGAGCCGCCCGCCGCCCCCATCCGCGTGCTGTCCATCCAGGCATTCCGCTTAAGCGCGACATCGAGCCCCTTCATGAGGTCGACGTACACCTTGCCGCCCCAGTCCTTGCTGATCTCGTCGGTGAGCTTCTGCCCGTAGCCGGTGGAGCCGCGCGGGTTGATGACCACCAGTCCGTAGCCGCCGGTGGCAAACAGCTGGTAGTTCCAGCGGGTGCTCCAGGCGTCGAGCCAGGCCCCCTGCGGACCGCCGTGAATGAGCAGCAGCACCGGGAACTTCTCGCCCGCCTTGTACTGCGGCGGCTTCATTACCCAGCCGTGGATGCTGTCGTTGTTCGCGCCGCGGAACCAGTAGTCCTCGAGCGGCGGCAGGGTGAACTGCGCCAGCATCGCGTCGTTCTCGTGCGTGAAGGCGCGCTGGTTCGAGACGCCCGACGCATCGAGCGTTCCGATCCACACGTCCGGCGGGGCCGACGCGGACTCCCGGATCCAGGCGACCGTTCCGTTCTTCGCGATCGTCAGCTGCGTGTTGTTGTGCTCCGTGATCACGGGCTGCGGCTTGCCCGCCGCACCCTTGTCATCGAGGGTCACGCGGAACCAGCGGTCGTGGCCATGGTCGCCGGCCATCACGAGCAGCGTCTTGCCGTCGGGCGCGACGACATAGGCGTCCGCGT
>JBKJKH010000204.1:0-11064 GCA_046597595.1 Gemmatimonadaceae bacterium | reverse complement strand
CTTGCCGGCATTCCGATTCAGTATTGCGCGTTTGTCCTGAGAAAACTCCCGCGTCCAGTGCAGCAGCGTGTCGCGATCGGCATTCGCAAGCTGGGTGAAATGCGCCGTGGCCCATCGCCGCTCCCGCGCTCCTCGCACGGGCCGCTCGACAGCATCCCGCTCATCGGCTTTCACCTTGCGGACGCCGTGAATGCCGGGCGCGTCCGGGTGCGTCCGGGACTCGAGGCATTCACCGCCCGTGGTGTCCGCTTCTCAAATGGCACCGATGGCGAGTACGACTGCGTGATCCTTGCCACCGGATTCCGCCCGGCGCTCGGTCCGCTGGGCGATCTCGTGAGTCGCGATACCAGGGGATTCGCGATTCGCACGGACCGCGTCACCAGCGCCGACCAGCGCCGCCTCTGGTTTGTCGGCCACAACTACGATATTACCGGCGGGCTTGCAAACATCGCGCACGATGCGCCGCTCGTCGGCCATGCCGTACAGTCCGCACTGCGCACGTGAGCCACTCGAGAATCGCGATCATCGGCTCGGGATTCGGAGGGCTCGGCGCGGCGGTCCGGCTGAAGCAGGAAGGGATCGAGGATTTCATCATTCTCGAGCGCGCACAGGACGTCGGAGGCGCCTGGCGGGACAACACGTACCCGGGTTGTGTCTGCGACGTGCAATCCCACCTGTACTCGTTCAGCTTTGCGATGAACCCCGACTGGAGCCGCAGTTTTTCGCCTCAGCCGGAGATCTGGGCGTACCTGCAGCGCTGCGCCGAGCGGTTCGGAGTGTTGCCACACATCAAGTTCGATCACGCGGTTCGCGAAGCGGCCTGGGACGAAGGCGCGCGGCAGTGGAACATCGAGACCTCGGCAGGCGCATTCACGGCACACATCCTCGTCATGGCAACGGGAGGTCTCAGCGATCCGGTCATCCCGGTATTGCCCGGCATTGAGCACTTCGAGGGCCGCCATTTCCATTCCGCGCAGTGGGATCAGGGGTTCGACCTCGCGGGCAAGCGCGTGGCCGTCATTGGAACAGGCTCGTCAGCCATCCAGTTCGTTCCAAGGATCCAGCCGGGCGTCAAGGCACTGCACATCTTTCAGCGTACCGCACCATGGGTGATGCCGCAGCATGATGGCGCACACGGGGCGCAGGCGCGCGCACTGTATCGCCGCTTTCCATTTGCTCAGCGCGCTGTGCGCGGACTCATCTACGCAGCGCGCGAGGCGATGGTACTTCTGTTCCGGAATCCAGCGCTAATGCGCATTGCACAGCGGCGTGCGCTCTCGCACCTCGCTGGCGCGGTCGCGGATCCAGCCCTGCGCGCGAAGCTCACTCCGGATTTCACGATGGGCTGCAAACGCGTGCTGGTCTCGAACGACTATTTCCCGGCGGTTACCCAGCCGAACGTGGAAATGGTCACCGATGGCGTCAGCGAAGTGCGCGCGCGCTCGATCGTTGGTCGCGATGGTAGAGAGCGCCCCGTCGATGTCATTGTCTACGCGACGGGATTTCGCGTGACGGATCCTCCGCTCGCGGCGCATGTGCGTGGGCGTGATGGCCTGTCGCTCGCACAGGCCTGGCGCGGAAGTCCCAAAGCGTACCTCGGCACCGCCGTCGCCGGATTTCCGAACCTGTTCATGCTGCTCGGGCCGAATACGGGCCTCGGTCACTCGTCTGTCGTGTACATGATAGAAGTGCATCTCGAACATCTCGTGCGAGCACTACGCTACATGACAGCGAACGACGTGAGCATCGTGGAAGCGACGGCAGAGGCGCAGGCCGCGTTCGTCGAGGAGGTCGACGAGCGCATGCAGGGAACGGTCTGGACTTCCGGCGGATGCGCGAGTTGGTATCTCGACTCGACGGGACGCAACTCGACACTCTGGCCGGATTTCACCTGGCGCTTTCGCCAGCGCGCTGCACCGTTCGATCCTCGCGCCTACGCGTTGTCGTGATGCGCTCTGAGCCGCGGGTCGTCGATCGCATCCAGTATTTCCTCGCGCGCGGGCTGGCGCGGTTACCGTCGCGCGTGCATCTCGGGCTCTGCGGAGCGCCGGCGGTGGTGATCGATGGCGAAACGCTTGACCCGATGGTCCAGCTGGTGAGCACACTTCGGCGCCGTCGGGGTGTCCCGGGCCTCATGGAGCCAACGTATGCCGCAGGCCGCGCTCGCTACCGGCGCGACACGCTCGCGTACAGCGGGCCACGTACTGCGGTTGGTGCGGTGCGCGACTTCGAGATTCCCGGAGCGTCTGGCAGCCTTCGCGTGCGCCACTACGCTCCGATCGCCAGGGGGCGCCAGCCGCTGCTCGTATTCTTCCACGGTGGGGGCTTTGTGCTCGGGGATCTCGACACGCACGACGAACCCTGTCGCATGCTCTGCCAGCATGCGCAGTCGCACGTGCTGAGTGTCGAATACCGGCTCGCGCCGGAACACCCCTTTCCTTCGGCCGTGGAGGACGCGCGCGCGGCGCTCTCGTGGGCGCTGGTGCATGCCGCAGGGCTCGGCGCCGACCCGGATCGCGTCGGCGTCGGTGGGGACAGCGCGGGCGGCAACCTCGCGGCCGTTACAACGTGGAGTGCCGCGAACGAGGGTGCGCCCCCCGCGGCGCAGTTGCTGATCTACCCTCCCACAGACGGCGTGAGCGCGCGCGCGTCGCGCACCCTCTTCGGCGAAGGGTTTTTCCTGACGACCCGCGACCGTGAGGCATTTGTGGCGCATTACGTTGGCGATACCGGAATTGCGCACGATGACCCGCGGCTTTCCCCTCTCCTTGCACCCGATCTCGCGAACCTGCCGCCAACCCTCGTGGTGACCGCTGCCTTTGACCTGCTCCGCGACGAGGGCGAGGCCTATGCAGCGGCGCTCGAGAATGCCGGCGTGACAGTGCGAGCGCAGCGCGTGCAGGGACTTGGGCATGGATTCGTGCACATGACCGGAATCGTTCCCGCTGCGCGACGCGCGTTCATCGATGTCGCGCGGTCGTGGCGCTCCCTCCTCGACGACGTGCAGCGCCGATGACCAGCGAGCCCCTGAGTGGCAAAATCGTTTTCATCACCGGACCCGCTCGCGGGATAGGCGAAGAGACGGCGCGACAACTCGCGACGCGCGGCGCGCGGCTGGTGCTCGCCGGCCTGGAGCCGGAGCGCCTCGCTCTCCTCGCGATGGCACTGGGTGAAGGGCATGTGTGGTTTGAGTGCGACGTGACTGACCAGGCTGCGCTCGACCGTGCCGTCGCTGGCGCAATAGCACTCTTCGGCAGGATCGACGTGGTCATCGCCAACGCCGGCATCGCGAGCAGCGGGACTGTCGCCGTCACGCCCATCGAGGCGATGGTGCGCACCATCGACGTCAATCTTGCCGGAGTCGTACGCACCGTCAGCGCCACGCTCCCTCACATGACCGCCACCCGGGGCTATTACCTCCTCATTTCCTCGGCCGCAGCCATCACCGCGATGCCGGGCATCGCCACGTACTCGGCCACCAAAAGTGGCGTGGAATCCTTCGCCAATGCGTTGCGCGGTGAACTCCGCCACAAGGGTGTCGGCGTGGGTGTCGCGCACCCGTCGTGGATCGATACCGACATGGTCCGCAGCGCGCAGCACGATCTCCAGAGCTTCTCGAAAACCCTGAAGTCACTCCCTGGTCCGCTCGGCACGATCACGCCAGTCGCCGCATGCGCAGCCGCTCTGGTCTCTGCCATCGCGCAGCGGAAGCGAAAGGTGTTCATCCCGGCATCGTTAGGCATCGTCTCGCCGATTCGCCAGCTGTTCAGCAGTCCACTCGTGGAGTGGCTCGTCGGGCTCCGCACGAAGCGCACACTGGCGCTCATGGAGCGCGAAGTGCAACGCCTCGGCCGCCCGTTCGGCGAGCATAGCATGGCGCACGGTGCTACCGCGGACGCACCAGCGCCTCCCGCAGTTGAAGCGCATCCCCGTCGCCCGGACTGAAGCGGAGACCGTCGTCTACCGCGTTCAGGGCAAGGTCGATCCGGCCTGTCGCGGCGTACGCACGCGCGAGGTAGAAGTGGGCGTTTGCAATCGTTGGGTCGAGCGCGACGGCGCGTTCATACAATGCGATGGCGTCCGCTGGCCGTTCCTGCCGAAGGAAGACATTTCCAAGATTGAAGTATGCGGCTGCCTCAAACGGATTGACGGCGATCGCACTCCGATACGCGGCCGCGGCGCCCATGACGTCGGCATTTTCCAGTGCCAAGCCAAGGTTCAGGAAGACCAGCGGCTGCGCCGGATTCGCGGCCAGGCTTCGCTGGTACGCCTCGACTGCGCCATCTCCATCTCCCGAACCCGCCAGGGCGACGCCGAGGCTGAGCAGGAGTAGCGGGTTTGTCGGCTCCAGTTCGAGTGCCTTGCGGTAGATGGTTGCGGCGGCACGCAGGTCGCCCGCATCGCGCGCCTTGTCCGCCAGGTAGCCGAGGACAAGCACCCAGCGGCGGCGCAACATGCCGTCGGCGGCGCCGGCGGTCGACAGTCGTGCTGCCAGCTGAGATCGCGCACGACCGTCCGTTCCGCGCGCGAAGTGCAACGATGCGAGCGCAATCGCGCGAATATCGATGTCCGGATCGTCTGCAAGCCGGAGGAGACGCTCTTCCACGTCACGATCAATGCGCGGCATGTCGAGCGCGAGATGCCGCTCGAGAAACGTGCTCATGCCGGTGACGCGCCCCGAGAGCGGTGCAGGCGCAAACACCAGAAGCGCGCGCGCAGCGACGACTGGATCCGTCACCGCGGCCGCGCCTGCGATGGCGTCCACCACAGCGGGGCGCGGCTTGATCTCGCCCCACAGCCTGCGCACATCAGCGTCAAGCGTTGCAACGGATCGATCAGCGTGGCAACTCACGCAGGCAGGGACGATCCCTTCCGCGGAATCCGCCGCAGGGCGGGGGATCGGAATGGTGTGATCCGAGCGCGCAAAGCGGATGCGGGATCCAATCTCGGGGTGCTGGAGATACGGCATGTGACAGGAGACGCAGGAACTGCCTTTCGACGCCGGCGCGTGCTTCGTGTGCGACGCGACCGCAGCGCCCTTGCTCACATGACAGGACGTGCACTGGCGATCATCGAACGGCGATGCCAGTGGAACGCCCCGGACGTCGCGAAAGCCCTGCGAGTGCGGGTCGTGGCAATCCGTGCACGTCATCCCGCCGCTCACGAAGCAATCGCTGGAGAGATGTCCCTCCTGGTATGCGAAGGTCCTGACACGTCCATCGGGATGGAGCGGGGAGTCGCCGAGCTGCGCGAGCGCGACCGAGTAGAACCGGCTCAGTGATGCACCGGATCGGTACCCTGGCCGCAGCACGTCCTTTACCGCGTGGCAGGCGAGGCACGTCGTCACCGATTGTGCCTTCGAAAGCGTGGCCAGCGGGCGCATACCGACATCAGCGCTTCCGCCCGCGTTCACGCGCGCGATGTGATTCCGGCCGGGCCCATGACACGACTCGCAATCAATCGCCAGTGAGCCGACATTCGTCACGTAGCGTCTGGCAGCCGTGTCGAACCGCACCTCGATGCGGCTGCCATGACAACTCGAACAGTTGGCAATGCGCGGGTCATCGCCGAGGATGCGCGATGGCGTCCAGTCTCCGCAGGCGGCGATGGGGAGATCAGGCGTGATGGGAGTCCACCCCGCTCCACCCCGCGAAGTAGTGTTGCAGAACCAGACGCCCTCCCGTTTTGCAAAATCAAAGGGGAGAAATCGCAGCGTGCCATCTGGAAAGCGGCTGACGAAGCCTTGTGTGCCGCCGCCACGGAGATGTGCGCCGCCGATGATCCCGGCGACGTCATACCGCTCAGGCGCGCGTCCTTCACGCGCGACCGTGAACGCCAGATTGTCGCCGTTGCGCGAGGGAATGACGACCGCGTCGCGAAAGCGAATCGGACGGGAGTCGAAAGGCGCGACGATCGCGGCGGTGCCCGCCGTGCCGCCCGCCCGGCCGTGCGTCGATCGTTTCCACACCGCGAACTGCGCCGCGTGACACGACGCGCACGCCTGCGCACCCGCAAAGGCCGACGTGGGAGGGGCGCCGTCGAACGCACTTGGCGTTTCCGCAGGAAACGCCGCGAGGGCAGGAGCAGGGCGTGCGCGCATTGCCTCCCGGGCGATGAACGCGCCAACGGCAATCAGCACCACCGCGATTCCGCCGAGCAGGAAATGCTTCTTCACCGCCCCGTCCCGTCTCGCGACCACGCAGGCCCCGTGCACTGGCACAGCGCCCGGATGTGCGCGACGAGCGCGCGGATTTGCGCCTGATCGAGGGATGCGCCGAAGGGCGGCATTCGTGGACTCCTGCCGAGTGTGGCGCCACCGGCCGCGATGGCATCGTAGAGGCGATCGTCGGTGCGCGCCGACATCAACGCCGCAGACGTGTGCCTGGCGGGAGGCACGGGAAGGAACCGCGCATTCGGCCCGTCGCCATTGCCGGTGTCTCCATGGCATGCGGCGCACAGCTGCGAATACAACTGCGCGCCGGTTCCGCCCGCCGGTCCGCGCGGCATGCGCGCGCGGAGCGCATCTGCTCCGGATGGACCCGGCGGCGTGTCGAGCGTGGCCAGGTACGACGCGATGAGACGGGCAACGTCATCGCGAAGCATCACGGCAGGCATGGTGCCGGCCGGCGCGACCTCACGGGGTGCTCGCATCATGCGAAGGATGCCTTCGACGGACCGCGTACCGCCCCTCGAGAGATCGGGCCCGATAATCCCACCCTCGCCCGAGGCGTAGTGACACCCGAGGCAGGAGAGCTTGTCGCGCAGGAGCACGCGCGCCTTCTCCCGAGCAAACAAGGAAAGCGCCGGCGCGCGGGGCGCCAGGCCCTGCGCGCCGGCGCGTGTGCCGCCGGCGAGAACGAGCGCCGCTACAACACAAGCGGCGCTCGCCCGCATCCTATTCTTCCATCGCGGCCGCAGTGGCGTCCTTGCGGGTATACCGGTCGAACCACGCGCGCAGGTACAGCTGCGTGCGCATGTAGTTCGAAGGCTTCGAGCTCGTGCCGTGATACTCCTCGTTGAAGCGCACCATCAGCGTCGGGATCTTTCGGAACTTGAGTGCCTCGTAGAACTCCTCCGTCTGTGAGATCGGCGTCCGAAGGTCGAGGACACCTGTCATCAGCATGGTCGGTGTCTTGACGTTGCCGACATACATGAGCGGGGAGCGCCGGAGGTGCTCTGTCGGATCTTCCCACGGCCGCTTCTCGAAATTGTAGTACCAGCCGGCTCCGTCTGTCGTGCCCACAAAGCTCATCCAGTTGACGACCGGGCAGTTGGACGATGCCGCCGCGAACCGGTCGGTCTTGCCGACGATCCATGCCGTCAGCACGCCGCCACCGCTGCACCCGTGCACGAACATGTTGCGCGTGTCGACGTACCCGCGGCCGATGAGGGTATCAACACCGGCCATGAGATCGTCGTAGTCCTTTCCCGGATACGCATTCTTGATGGCGTTGCCGAATGCGCTGCCGTACCCCGTGCTGCCGCGAGGATTGGTATACAGGATGACGTACCCCTTCGCCGCATGATCCTGTCGCGAGAAGTTGAACCCGCCGTTGTACATCGCGTGCGGACCACCGTGAATGTCGAGCATCATCGGATACTTCTTCGATGCGTCGAAATTAGGCGGCTTGACGATCCAGCCTTGAATGCGAAAGCCATCGACGGAGCGATACCAGAACTCCTCAGTCGTGGCGAGGGTCTTTCCGGAGAGGACGTCCGCGTTCACCGCCGTCAACCATTTTGGCGTCGGCGCACGCAGGTCGATGGCGACGACGTCGTTCGGATGGGTGGACGTGCTCATCACCCCCACCGCCAGCGGCCCCGCCATGTCGCTCACCGCGAGGACCTGCTTCCCCGTGGTGACCTGCTTTACCTGTCCGGCCACGCTCGCGAAATACAGGTTGCGCGAGCCCTCGTTCTCCACGTTGAAGTACACGCCGCTGCCATCGTGGGCCCACATCAGTCCGTTCGGTGAGCGGTCGAGTGACTCGGAGAGAGACCTCCGTCCCGAACCGTCCGCGTTCATGACGAAGAGCCTGCTGTCGCGCCACGTATCGCTTGTGGAGTCCATGCTCGTGAACGCGATCAGCTTGCCGTCGTGAGAGGGCGTGGCGTTGCCATCCGGCCCCGGGTGCATCGTCAGCTGTCGCGTCGCGCCCGTCACCACGTCCACCGCGTAGATCTCGCTTTCGCGCCACCGATGCTCGGCGTCGGGCTCGCGCAGCCCCGAAAACACCAGCGAGGTGCCGTCCGGCATCCACTCCGCGGCCCCGTGATCGAAGTTGCCGGTGGTCACCTGGCGCGGCGTTCCGCCGTCGGCAGAAATCACGAAGAGATGGCGATTGCCCTCTTCGATGAAGCCCTCGCGGTCGCGCCGATAATTCAGCTTGGAAACCTGGCGCGGAGCCTCGGTCCACTTCGCGCCGCGTGGCGCGGCGGGCATGTCGATGCGCAGGTCGTTGCGGGCGGGGACGATCATGCGAAAGGCGACCCACTTTCCGTCGGGCGACCAGCGAAGGTCGGACGGTGTTTCGCTCAGGCGTGTCAGCTGAGTGACCGCGCCCTCGGCGTCCATCCAGCGCACGAATATCTGCGTGCTGCCCGACTCTCCCTTCGTCATGTACGTGATGCGCGATCCGTCCGGGGACCACTGCGGCGACGAACCATTGAGAAGAAAACGCGCACGGCTGCCATCAGCGTTCATCAGCCAGAGCGAGTTCTCCCACCTGTCGTTGAGCTTGTCCACCCAGCGCCGCGTAAACACGACCTGCTTTCCATCGGGAGAGAGACGCGGATCCTGTACGTCTTCCCACTCCAGATAGAGATCGGTGGTGACGCGATCGCGCGCCATGGCAGTCGAGGACGTGCCGGTTACTGGTGACGCAGGGGTCTGCGCGGCGAGAATGGCCGGGATCGCGAGTGCAGCAAGAAAGAGATGAGCGCGCACAAAAGCCTCCGGATCGGTGAAGCACTGCCGGCGAGCAGCGCCGGTGCTGCTCAATTTTCCCGCCCGTGAGCGCTCTCGGCAAGGCATGAGATTAGCTTCGCCCCATGAGTGCATTGATTTCCTGGAAGATTTGCCGGAGCGCCACCGCGCTCGCTGCCGCAATGCTGGCGGCTGGGGTCGCTCACGCCCAGGACGTCGCCCCCGGCACGAAAGTCTGTTCTGGCGGTGATGTCACGCTCGGCACCAACCTCGACACCGGCTGGTCCCGCCTTTGGGAGCAGCGGCTCGGGAGGGCGATTGCGCCCCTCCCGCCACCGGATTCGCTGCTCGCGCCGCTCCGGACGCTCGTAATGGACGCGGATATCGTTCTGGTGAACGTTGAGGGCGCCATTGGCGAGGGGCGCGCTCCCCGGAAGTGCGGCCGCAATTCCACCAATTGCTACGCGATGCGGATGCCGGTTTCGGCGGCTCGGGCGTTACGGAACATCGCAGGCGACACCTCGGTGATCGTGGTCGGGAACGTGGCGAACAATCACGCCGGTGATGCGGGGCTCGAGGGACGCGTCGAGACGCTCGAGCACCTGCGGCGTGCGGGCGTCCTTGTGACCGGCGCGGATACGTTGCCCACGGTCGCGGTCACGGCGCGAGGCGACACGGTGGCCTTTCTGGGTTTCGCGACATCGACCGCGACTCCGGATGCCCGCGACTATGCCGCGGTCCGCCGGCATGTGCTCCGCGCGGCGCGACGATATCCGCGCGTGATCGTCACCATGCACCTCGGCAACGAAGGTGCGGGTGCGCAGCGGGTGTTCAACCGCGAGGAGCGTCTCGGACGAGCGCCGCGCGGCAATCCGGTGGCGTTTGCGCGCGCCGCCCAGGAGGGCGGTGCGGACGTGATCGTGGGACATGGGCCGCACGTCATGCGCGCACTCGAGTGGCGTGCCTCCACACTCGTGGCGTACTCCATGGGCAACCTCGTGACGTACGGACCCTTCTCGTTCAAGCCGCCTAACGATCGCGCCGCGATCCTCTGCACGACGCTCGGCGGAAACGGCACCGTCACGTATGCGGAACTGCGCTCCACGCTCCAGAGTCCGCCGGGCCTGGTGGCATTCGACTCCACCAATCGCGCCGCGGCAACCGCCGATTCACTCGGCCGCCTCGACTTTCCCCGTACCGGTGCGCGGATCGCCGTCGACGGACGCATCGCTTCGCGCGATTCGATCGCGACCATTCCTGTTCGGAAGGACCTGCGGCCGTAAAAGGCTAGCGAATCTTCAGCACCTTGTGCGTCTGCACGCTGAGGCGCCACCGAGGATGCGCGAGGCAATATTCCACCGCGCGTCGCGAGTTTTCGGCGAGATCGTCGCCATCCATCGGCTGCAGGAAAAAATGCGTAAACGCCAGGTGCTCGAAGCGTTCCGGTTGCGCTTCTGCCTCGCGTTGGGGATAGACGAGCTTCAACTCATCGCCCGACGTGAGGGCGAGCGACGCGCCGGCCTTGGGACTCACGCACAGCCAGTCGATGCCGTCAGGCGGAATCTGCGTGCCGTTGGTTTCCACCGCGATTTCGAGCCCGCGTGCATGAAAAGCCTTCACGGCGTCGGCATCAAGCTGCAGCAAGGGCTCCCCACCCGTGCACACGACGAGCGGACGATCACCGCCGGAGTGGTTGCGCGGCCAGAGCGACGCGACGCGGAGTGCGAGTGCGTCTGCGGTCTCAAATCGACCTCCATCCGGCCCCACACCGACAAAGTCCGTGTCGCAGAACTTGCACACCGCGTGGTCGCGATCACGCTCTCGTCCCGTCCAGAGGTTGCAGCCGCTGAAGCGGCAGAACACCGCCGCGCGTCCCGCGTGTGCGCCCTCTCCCTGCAGCGTGTAGAAAATCTCCTTGACGACGTACATGCTCAGGCGTCTTCCGTGACGCCGGACCGGATGTAGCGTGCCGGATCGCGGAGCCCCGCCTCGCGAAACCCCTTCAGGCGGATGGCGCGGCATGTGGTCGCTGCGAGGCGTGCCGCCTCCGCCTGAAGGGGTTTCGCGAGGCGGGGCTCCGCGATCCGGCACGCTACATCCGGTCCGGCGTCACGGAAGACGCCTGAGCATGTACGTCG
>JBKJKH010000106.1:0-2771 GCA_046597595.1 Gemmatimonadaceae bacterium | reverse complement strand
ATCGTGGGATTGCCGGGGATCGCTCCGGTGATGGTGTACCGACCGTCGGCGCCCGAAAGTGACCCTTGCGTTGTCCCGACAATGCGCACCTGGACGTCCGCTAATGGCTGATTGGTGCGCATTGTCGGGACAACGCAAGGGTCACTTTCGGGCGCCGACGGTCGGTACACCATCACCGGAGCGATCCCCGGCAATCCCACGTTGCGCGCTCAGCGCATTGGCTACAATCCGGCCACGCAGGTCGTCACGATCACGGCCAGTGGAACGACAACGGCCAATTTCAGCATGCGTGCGGCGGCGACGACGCTCGATCAGGTGGTCGTTACCGCGACGGGCGAAACGCAGCGCAAGCGGGAAACCGGCGCCAGCAGCAGCACGATCGACACGTCCGTGGTCAATCTGGCCAGCGTCTCGACCTTCTCCAACGTGCTGACGGCGCGCGCGGCGGGTGTAACGGTGCAAGGCTCAGGCGGCTCGACGGGCACCAGCTCCCGCATCCGCATCCGGGGAGCGAACAGCATCACGTTGTCGAATGAGCCGCTCCTCATCGTCGATGGCATCCGCCTCAACAACTCGGCGTCGTCGAGCAGCTACGGCGTCGGTGGCCAGACGATTTCGCGTTTCGATGATATCAATCCCGAGGACATCGACAACATCGAGATCATCAAGGGCCCCGCGGCCTCCTCGCTGTACGGCACAGCAGCGGCGAGTGGCGTCATCCAGATCACGACGAAGCGCGGTCGTGCCGGCCGGACTCGCACGAACGCGTACACCGAGTATGGCAATCTCAAGGATGTCGTGGTTTACCCGTCCAATTATGCGCAGATCGGACGCACGACCGCCGGCGCGCGGACGACGAGCTGCACCATCGACGCGCAGGCGCGCGGAACGTGCACGGCGTTCGCCGACTCTCTCGTATCATGGAATCCGATCGAGATGGTGTCGCCATTCCGCTCTGGGTTCCGGCAGTCGCACGGGCTGAATGTGAGTGGTGGCAGCGAAGCCGCGACGTATTACATCGCTGGTGAGATGGAGCGGGAGCAGGGCATTTATGACCCCAACCGCAATCGCAAGTACAATTTCAGAACGAATGTGCGCTCGCAGCTCCGGAAGAACCTCGATGCGACCGTCTCCCTTGGATACGTGACCGCGACGACGGCACTTCCGCAGAACGACAACAATGCCTTCGGGGCTATTGCCGGTGGCCTTATCGGCAAGGCGTTCGATTGCTCGGTCGCGAACTTCAACAATCCGGCCCATTTCTCCCGCCCCACATGCGGCTCGGACTCGCTCAGCCGTGGCTACTTTACCGCCAACGTGCCGTCGACGGACTATTTTGCCGTCCTCGTGGCGCAGGACATCAACCGCCTGGTTGGTGGTCTCGTCAGCAACTGGCAGCCGCTGCCCTGGCTGAAGGGGACCGGCCAGCTTGGCCTCGACTACATCAACCGGTATGACCAGACGACGACGCCGCCGAATCGCGTCGCCTTCAGCGCGACGACGCTAGAGGGTTCGCGCGGACAGACGCGTCTCCAGATTCCAACGTACAATGCATCCGCGTCGTTTACCGGTACGCGCACGCTGCCACACAGTATCCAGTCGAGCACCACGCTCGGCGGACAGTACACGCGTGAAGAGTTCCACAACACGTCAGCGTTCGGCGCGATTCTTCTGCCGGGTACGGCGTCGCTCAATGGAACGAGCGCCCGATTCGCGGTCGGAGAAACAAATCAGGAGATCGTCACTCTTGGCGCCTTCGCCCAGCAGCAGCTGGGGTTCCGGGATCGCCTGTTCCTCACCGCAGGGATCCGCGGCGATGATGGAAGCACGTTCGGCAGCAAGTTCTCCCTGATCAAGTATCCTGCGCTGAGCCTGAGCTGGGTTGCTTCTGAAGAAGCGTTCTTCCCGCGCCCCGACTGGCTCTCGCAGCTCCGCCTGCGCGGTGCGTACGGCCAATCAGGCCAGCGTCCGGGCTTCCGCGATCCGGAAACATTCTTCAGCCCAGTCTCGGTGCGCGTGAACAACGCCGAGGTGTCTGGAGTTTCGCCTGGTGGAACAGGCAACGCGGAACTGAAGCCGGAACGGTCGACGGAGTTCGAGGGAGGTTTCGATGCGAGTCTCTTCACCAATCGCCTCGGACTCGAACTCACCGCATATACCCGCGAGACGAATGATGCGCTTGTCAGCCGTCCCCTCGCGCTGTCCCTCGGAACGACGACGAACCGCTTTGACAACTTGGGCACGGTGGAGAACAAGGGCATTGAGGCGCTTGTGCGTGCCACGCTGCTGGATCTCGATGATTTCCGGTGGGAGACGACAATCACCGGGAGCAGCAATCGCAACAAGATTGTGAACCTCGGCAAGGGCGTTGCGCCGATCCTGTTCGGTTTCAGCTCGTCGCAGGTGCACCGGAACGGCTATCCGCTCGGCTCCTACTTTGCCAGAAAGGTGGTCAGCTACTCCGACATCAATGGGGACGGCCTCATCAGCCGCGTGAACTGCCCCTCGTACGGCGGCGTAGCGAGTCCGCAGGTTGTCGGCGGGGGGACGTGTGAAGTCGTGCTTTCGGATTCCGCGGAATATCTCGGCGGGCCGCTGCCAACGCGGGAAGGCAACTTCAACAATACAATCACCCTGTTCAGGGATTTCCGCATCTCTGGGCTCGTCAACTACCGGGGCGGGTATCGCATCTTCAACACGACACGGGAGTTCCGTTGCGGGCAGTTCCTGAATTGCCGGGACATTCAGGACCGTAGCACTTCGCTCGCCGA
>JBKJKH010000649.1:0-7334 GCA_046597595.1 Gemmatimonadaceae bacterium | reverse complement strand
GGCGCGAAGATTCTCGCCGACGTGCCGGTCGTGCTCATGGTGTACGACCTGCTGGAGGTTGGCGGGGAAGATGTGCGCGAGCGCCCTCTTTCGTGGAGACGGGAGCAGGCCGCTCGCGTGATTGCGGAGACGCGCGCGGAAGGCCGGCTGCGATTGTCACCTCTGGTCGATGTGGGCGGGTGGAACGACGCGCGCGCGGCGTGGGTGCAATCGCGTGCGATGCGAGCCGAGGGGCTCATGTTGAAACGGCTCGACGCGCCGTACGGTGTGGGGCGACGCCGCGGCGGCTGGTGGAAATGGAAAGTGGCGCCGTATGCGGTGGATGCGGTGATGATCTATGCGCAGGCCGGACATGGACGCCGCGCGTCACTGCACACGGACTACACTTTTGCGGTGTGGGACGGAGGCGCACTCGTGCCCTTTGCGAAGGCGTACTCAGGGCTGACGGACGCCGAGATCCGCGAACTGGATTCGTGGATTCGCAGGAACACGACAGAGAAGTTCGGACCGGTGCGCTCCGTGAAGCCGGAGCAAGTCTTCGAGCTCGCGTTCGAGGGCATTCAGGAATCCCCGCGCCACAAGTCGGGAGTCGCGGTGCGGTTTCCTCGCATTGCGCGCTGGCGCACGGACAAGCGTGCAGCGGACGCCGACACGCTCGAGACCCTACGTGCCTTGATGAAGGTGCATGCGTGAATCGCCGTGACGCGCAGGATGTGGTTGAGGGCTGGTTCGAGAGTCGCGGATGGGAGTCGTTCGATTTTCAGCGCGAGGTGTGGCAGGCGTACCTCGACGGGGAGAGCGGGCTCGTGCACGCCGCGACGGGCACGGGAAAGACGCTCGCGGCGTGGTTGGGGCCGATTGTCGAGTTCCTCGCCGACCCGTCACCATCGCCTTCGGCGCGAGTGCTCTGGATCACGCCGTTGCGCGCGCTCGCGGCCGACACGGTCGAGTCGCTCCGTGCTCCCGTGAGCGATCTTGGCATCCCGTGGCGAGTCGAGGGGCGCACCGGCGATACGTCGGCGGCGCAGCGCGCGCGACAGTCGCGGCGCCTGCCAACGGCATTGGTGACCACACCGGAAAGCTTGACGCTGCTGCTGACGCGCCCGGACGCCAGCGAGATCATCGCCGACCTTCGCGTTGCAGTGGTTGATGAGTGGCATGAACTCATGGGCACCAAGCGAGGCGTCCAGGTCGAGCTCGCGCTCGCGCGGCTGCGTACACTGCGCCCAGCGATGCGGACGTGGGGGCTGTCGGCGACCATCGGGAATCTCGAGCAGGCGCGCAAGACGCTGCTCGGCGTCCGCCACAGCGGAGCAAGCCGCATCGTGCAGGGTGTCGAGCCAAAGACGGTGATCGTGGACACGTTGCTTCCTCCCGTCATCGAGCGCTTTCCGTGGGCAGGGCATCTCGGCACGCAGATGCTGCCGCAGGTGATCGACGCTATCGAGGAAGGCGAAAGCGCGATCGTCTTCACGAACACCCGTTCGCAGACGGAGATCTGGTATCAGGCCATCCTCGAGGCACGGCCGGATTGGGCCGGCGTTATTGCCCTGCACCATGGCTCGCTCGACCGTGATCGCCGGGAATGGGTGGAGAACGGGTTGCGCGCGGGCAAATTGCGCTGTGTCGTCGCAACCTCGAGCCTTGACCTCGGTGTGGATTTTTCACCCGTCGATCGCGTGCTGCAGGTGGGCAGCCCCAAGGGCATCGCGCGCCTCCTGCAGCGCGCAGGACGCAGTGGACATCGCCCCGGCGTTGCGAGCCGCGTGACATGTGTCCCGACGAATGCGCTCGAACTGATCGAGGTCGCCGCGGCCCGCGACGGCATGGAGCAACACCGCATCGAGTCGCGCTATCCCGTGACACGCCCGCTCGACGTGCTTGCGCAGCATGTGGTTACCGTGGGGCTCGGCGGCGGATTTGTGCCGGATGAGCTGCTCAACGAAGTGCGTACGACGTGCACGTACGCGGAACTTCGCGATGACGAGTGGCGATGGGTGCTCCAGTTTGTCACGTCGGGGGGTGATGCGCTGCGTGCCTACCCGGAGTATGCGCGCGTCAACGCCGAGGGTGCGCGGTGGACGGTAGACAACACCTTCGTTGCGCGCCGTCACCGCCAGTCCATCGGGACTATCGTGAGTGATGGCTCGGTCATCGTGCAGTATCTCCGCGGCGCCGTGCTTGGCTCTGTAGAGGAGTCGTTCATCGCGCGGCTGCGTGAGGGGGACCGCTTCGTGTTCGCTGGTGTGCCACTCGAGTTCCTCCGTATCCGGGACATGCGCGCGTGGGTCCGTCGTGCGCCGAACATGCGTGGTGCGATCCCGCGGTGGGCCGGCAGCCGGCTTCCGCTTTCGGGAGAGCTCGCGGAAATGCTGCGGCGACGGCTGGGCGAAGCGGCGAGCGGGGTGTTTCGCGGTCGCGAGATGGAGGCGATTCGTCCGTTGCTCGAGGTACAGGCGAAGTGGTCGCGCATCCCCTCCCCCGGTGAACTGCTGATCGAGCGCGTGAAGTCGCGCGAAGGGCATCACCTGTTCGTGTATCCGTTCGAGGGACGGCTGGTGCACGAAGGCCTGGCGGCGCTGTTCGCGTATCGCATTTCGCGGCTCGTCCCGATCACGTTTTCGATGTCCTCGAATGACTACGGATTCGAGCTGCTGTCGCCCGATAGTGCACCGCTCGAGGATGCACTCGACGCGGGGCTGCTCAGCCCCGCGAATCTTGCCGACGACGTGCCGGCCTCGTTGAACGCGACGGAGATGGCGCGCCGCCAGTTCCGCGAGATTGCGCGCGTGGCGGGTCTCGTTTTTCCGGGCCTTCCGCGCTCCGGAAAAACGGCGCGGCAGCTGCAGGCGTCGTCCGGACTGTTCTTCGATGTGTTGCAGCGCCACGATCCGGACAACCTCCTGCTGTCACAGGCGCACCGCGAAGTGCTGGAGCGGCAACTCGAGAGCTCACGACTGGGCCGCACGCTCGAGCGGCTCGCTTCGTCCACGGTGCTGATCACTCACCCGAAGCGCGCAACGCCGTTGGCGTTTCCCTTGCTCGTGGACCGCACACGAAACCGCGTTTCGTCGGAATCGCTGCGTGATCGCATCCGGCGGATGCAGGTGGTGCTGGAGCGGGCCGCTGGATGAGCGATGCACTTGTAGCAGTGGCGGGCGAGGGGCTGCGTCTTCTTCCCGAACGTCTCGCGTACTGGGAGACACGACGCATGCTGCTTGTCGCGGACGCACACATCGGGAAGGCAGCAACGTTCCGTGCGGGGGGAATCCCCGTTCCTCGCGGCACCACCCGGGAGGGACTGGACCGGCTCGATGTCGCGATCTTGCGGACAGGAGCGACGCGTGTCGTCTTTCTCGGCGATCTCCTCCACGCGCGCGAAGGACGCGATCCCGAAACGCTCCGCGCGCTATCGGAATGGCGCGCCGCTCATGCAACACTCGAGGTTATCCTGGTTCGCGGGAATCACGATCGCGGCGCTGGAGACCCTCCAGTGGAGGCGGGCATTCAGTGCGTGGATGCTCCCGTCATGGACGGACCATTCGTGCTGGCGCACTATCCCGCTCCACACTCTGAGGGCTACGTCCTCGCTGGCCACCTGCATCCCGGAGCACTCCTCGCGGGCCCGGCGCGACAGTGGGAACGCCTCCCCTGTTTCTGGGTGGGCAGCCAGGTGATGGTGCTCCCCGCATTCGGGGACTTCACTGGTCTCGCCAACATCGAGCCGGCGCGCGACGACCGCGTCTATGTCGTGGGAGAGGGGCAGGTCATCTACGCCAACAGACGTATTGGTTGATGGGGCGAGCGCACCGAGGTTGGAGGGCAATCCTACTCGGGGGAAGAAATGCAGCGCTTCAAAACGTCGCAGCTGTTCATCATCGCCAGTGCGCTGGTCAGCGCCGGATGCTGGGAGCCTGTGAACACCTGCGAGGACAATGCATCTACGACGGACGCCTGCCGAAGGGCGACTTCGCTCCTCCGTTACTTGGCGCCACAGCTGGGACTTCAGGCGACGAGCGGGAATCCAACGATCGGAAGTGTCGGCGCGCTCCCGCCTCGCAAGCGCCTGGCGATGGGAGTGAGCGTTCGTGGAGGGGCGCCAATTCATGCCCCCCAGATGAACACGACATCCACGGGAAGCGCTCCCGCTTCACGGAGCTATTCGACGGACGACGTTGGCGCGACGCTTGGCCGCATCGATCTCGCCATCGGCATCCTTCCCCGCATCAAGGGTGTGGTGGGTGTGGATTTTCTGTTCGCCGCAATGCAGACGCCGGGACGCAGTCTTGGCTCGCTCGAAGTGATGAAGAGTCCTTCTATAGCGGGGAGCGGCGGGCTGCGGGTGGGCCTCGCGCCGGACGCTGCGAACAAAAGGATGGTCGCCTCCTTCACGGTGATGGTTCACGATCAGTCCGAACACGCGTTCCGGGCCACGACTCCGGATGGGGCTCTGCTGATCCAGGCAATGCGCGTTGCATCGTCCACGGTTCACATTGCTGCAGGCAAGGAATGGGGGCGGTACGGCATCAACGCAGGGTATGGACGGTCGGATCTTTCTGGCGACGCCGAGGTCTACGGGTTGGTCACCAGCAGCGGGAGCACGCAATCGAGCGGCCCGGTGCGAGCCAATCACTATACCTACGGGAGTACCGGCTTCCTCGAGGGCACCATGCGGGTGCGGCGGGCAAAAGTTGCACTCGGACTGTCGCGCATCAGTTGGACAAGTGGCTTTGCTGAGACCAATAGTTTCTCGCCAGGTGACGGTTCCCGCCGCACGACGGTGTCACTGGGCGCGCGTTTTGGGGGATAAGAGAGTTGCGCAGGGAACTGTTCGCCTCATCCTTCGCCGCTGACGGCGGGTCACCCGAAGGCGCACGGCGGTCGAACCTCGAATGCGGGAGCGTGGGATCGAATGGTGATGGCATTAGGATTGTTGGATGACGTGGGAGTGTGAGAACGAGACACCCCTCAGCGCCCACGATCCCATAGCTGTGCATGCACATCGAATTCGAGAGGCGCTGTTGATAGTGTTGCATCGAGCGAATCGCGGATGGCGTCGTGCCGTTCTGCAGTTCTGGTGCGTGGCCCTTGTCGCCTGTTCCCCGGCCGCACCGCTCCCGCGCGGCTCCTCGACCTCGACACCCGCCACTCCGCCCACGACGCGCGCGAGCGTCGCCGGATCCATCGTCGACCTCACCAATCGCGAGCGGAGCATCGCAGGCGTGCCGGCGCTCGCACGTGAAGCGCGCCTCATGCAGGCCGCCCAGATTCACGCTGATCAGATGGCGGCGGCAAAACGGATGGACCACGTGCTGGAAGGCGCTCGCTATCCCACGCTGGTCACCCGTCTCGCGGCAGTTGGGTATCGATATGGCGCAACCGCGGAGAACATCTCCTGGAACCAGCCGACTGCAAACGCGGCGGTTGCGGGTTGGATTCGGTCCGCAGGCCACCGGACGAACATGCTGAGCACGCTATACACGGAAATGGGCGCGGGATACGCGACCGACGCCTCCGGTCAGTCGTACTATGTCCAGGTGTTCGGCATCCAGCGCTGAATCGGAACTTTGCGCGTGATGATGCAGGCCGTCGCTGTCCTAGATGTCCTTCCTGCGGTCGCGGAGCGCCTCTTCCCGCACGTTGGCCATGATGCGGTCCAGGTCCACCTCGGCGCGGGCGCGTTCTTCGTCGGACCACTCGTCGTGCGCGCTGACTTCGCGGATGCGACCGAGGAGCTCGTCGACGAGCACGCGTAACGCCCCGAGGCGGCGACGCTCATGTGAATCTTTGTCTTCGTGTTTCGCGATCATGTCATCAAGCAGGTCTGATTGCCTGTACGACGAGCGCACGCATGCGCGCCCGCACCGGATGGTCACCACATTCCTTCACGATCGCGGCTGCGACCGCCGCCACGATCGCGCCCGTGTCGGCGATACCGCGCTGGTACAGCTCGTGGATTGCCGGCGTGCCTTCCACCAGACCGGTCGCCACGTGTCGCGCGGATTCGCTGGTCGCCACGAGCGACACATGTTGGACGTTCACGTCCGCGAAGCCGTTGCGCTCAAGCAGGCCGTGCAGGCGCTCCGGATCCGAAAAACCGAATGGCGTCGCGTAGAACGTCGGCGGGTCGTCCGGAAAAGTATTGCGAATGACGTCGTCGGCAATGCGGACGAGGTCGTTGTGCGCGATCTCGTCCCACACATTGAACACGAAGGTGCCACGTGGACAGAGCACCCGGCGGATCTCCCGCAGCGCGGCGTCCTTGTCCGGGAAAAACATCAGCCCGAACTGGCAGAGCACGGCGTCGAATGACGAGTCGGCGAATGGAAGCGACGTGGCATCGGTTTGACGCCATTCGATATTGCCCTCCGGCCGCAACCGGTCGCGGGCGTGGTCGATCATCGCCTCGTTCAGGTCCGTCGCCACGATGCGCACGGTTGCCGGGAGGGTCTCGCGGAGGTGTCGCGTGAGAATGCCCGTGCCGCAGGCCAGCTCGAGCACCCGCGCGCCCTCGGGGACGTGCACCCGGGACGCAAAGTCGCGCGCGTACGGCTCGAAGAAGACCGGCCCCATGTGCCGGTCGTATTTCTCGGGGATCGCGCCTGTGAATTGTGCCGGGCTCTCGGACATCTGACTCCTTGATCAGTACAGGGACATAGCCTTTCGCCCGGGCGCTGTCCAGACGAGAGCACGCCCCCTACTCTCCTTCGCATGCCCAACAGACTCACCCAGGAGACATCGCCTTACCTGCTGCAGCACGCCGAGAATCCCGTCGATTGGTACCCGTGGGGACCGGAGGCGCTCGAGCGGGCGCACCGTGAAGACCGGCCCATCCTGCTGAGCATCGGCTACGCCGCGTGCCACTGGTGCCACGTGATGGCCCACGAGTCGTTCGAGAACGACGAGACGGCGCGCATCATGAACACGCTGTTCGTGAATGTGAAGGTCGATCGTGAGGAGCGTCCGGATCTCGATGGCATCTACATGCAGGCCGTGCAGGCAATGACCGGGCACGGGGGCTGGCCCATGACGGTGTTCCTCACGCCGGCGGGCGAACCGTTCTACGGGGGCACGTACTATCCGCCGGAAGACCGCCACGGAATGCCTTCGTTCAAGCGCATCCTGGCGTCCGTCCATGATGCGTGGACGAACAAGCGTGATGCACTTGCGCGCACGACGAGCGCTGTCCAGGAGATCTACGCACGCGCCGAAGCACCGGCACAGTCGAGTGGACGCGTCACCGCGCGGTCACTCGAGGGCGCGTACCGGTCGTTGGCGTCGCAGTACGACTCCCGCCATCACGGCTTTGGCGGAGCGCCGAAGTTTCCGCCGAC
>JBKJKH010000637.1:0-5993 GCA_046597595.1 Gemmatimonadaceae bacterium | reverse complement strand
CCACGACGGTTCGAATGCCGTGAAATCACCGGCCAGCACGGCGTCGATCTCTGCGTCGGTGCTACCCAGCTGCCTTGACAAGGCAGTATGGGAAGCCAGTCAATACTCGCAATTGTTGATACGCGAGACGCGGACCGAAAGCAGTTCCTTCAGCCGCACGTCGACGACGCCGGGGCCCATCACCGCCGCGAGCAGTCGCTGGAGCGCCTCGGTGATCGGGGGACGATGCGCGGCAACGCGAAAGAGGTTCGGCACCCGTCCGCGCGCCTTCTCGAGCGCCTCGAAAATGCGCTTCGTCGAATCGGGAACGTCGTCTGCCGTCAGCCGCGGAACGCGTGGCTCCTCGTTCATGACACCTCCGCAGCGGGGCGCCCCGCGCGATAGAGAGAGACTATACACACCATCGAGGCGAACAACGCGACGCCCAACAGGCCGACGCTCACCCCATGCAGCTGCCCAAACTGCCGACGCAGCGGGTCTGATGCGGCGCGTGCATCGAGCGACGGCCCGATGCGCGCACGGAGGGCACCGATGCGCGGAGCAATCCCGAACTGCGCCATGCCACACGTGAACGCCACAAGCATCAGCGACGCGAGCCGCGTCGTGCGTCCCGCGATGACACGGTCGGCAACTACGAGGGAGAGCGCAATCAGCGCCACAATGATGCCGCTGTAGAAAATCACGGGCAGGAGCCGGCCGACCAGCGCGCCGGCGAGGGCCCGTGATGGAAGCACGGCGAAGGCGGCGCGCGCTACCGACGAAGCGAAGAAGAGGCTGGCGCCGCACCACACGGCCAGCAGAAAGGCCGCGAGGGCCGCCCTGAGCGACACCGCTGTCACGAGCCAACCACGCGCACGAGCCCGGTGAGAAACGGGTTCGTCCGCTTTTCGACGCCGATGCTCGTCGAGGGCCCGTGTCCCGGATGAACACGCGCATCTTCGGGCAGCGTGGCGATCTGCTCCAGCGATTTCGCCAGCGCGCGTGGGTCGGAGTACGGGAGGTCTGTCCGGCCGATAGAACCCGCGAACAGGCAATCCCCTGCGAACACGAGACCATGGCCATGGAACACCACATGTCCAGGTGCGTGTCCGGGCGCATGCATCACGCTGAACACGAGACTGCCGAGCGACACCTGCATGCCGTCCGCCAGGTCGTGATCCGGTGGCGGCGGATTCTCGATTTCGATGCCGTACATCGTCGCAGACTTCGCGGCGTAATCCCAGAGCCGGCGATCGAGCGGATGCAGCCAGATTGGCGCGTGAGTGGACCGCACCACCTCCGCGACTGCGCCAACATGATCGAAGTGCGCGTGCGTCATCCAGATCGCCGCGAGGGTCGCGCCTGTCATCTCGAGCGCGCCAAGCAACCGCGGCGCCTCGTCACCAGGGTCCACCATGGCGGCGAGACCTGAGCCTTCGTCCACCACCAGGTAACAATTCTCCTGGAGAGGACCGACGGTCAGCATCTCGACGATCACGCCGAATAGCCCCCGGTGCCGATAATGACGCCGCCCGATCCATCCTGCAGCGACTTGAGATACTTCTCGGCCGCAATGGCCGCGGTCGTCGCATCACCGACGGCCGTCGTTACCTGCCGCGTGAGCTGCGCGCGAAGGTCACCCGCGGCGAAGAGCCCCTGGATGGAGGTCTGCATGTTCTGGTCGGTGCGCAGATACCCCATCTCGTCGTGATCAACGTGGCCCTCGATGATCCCGGTGTTCGGGCGGAAGCCGACGAAGATGAAGATGCCCGTTGCCGCCAGGGCGCGCGTCGCACCGGTGTTCGCGTCACGCAGGTGCAGGGTGTTCACGAGTCCCTGCTCGTCGGCGTCGATCCTGTCGACGATCGTCTCCCAGATGACCTCGATCTTCTTGTTCTCGAAGAGCCGCTTCTGGAGGATCTTCGATGCGCGCAGTTCCTTCCGGCGGTGGATAAGGTAGACCTTCTCCGCGTACCGCGTGAGAAAGTCCGCTTCTTCCACAGCGGCGTCGCCGCCGCCGACGACCGCGATGACATGCCCGCGGAAGAACGCCCCGTCGCAGATCGCACAGTACGAAACACCCTTCCCCGCGTACTCCAGCTCACCCGGGATGCCGAGTTTCACAGGGGTGCCACCCGCGGTGATGATCACGACCGGCGAGCGGTACATCTCGCCCGCGTCCGTTTCCGTCTCGAAGGTTCCATCAGCGACCTGACGCACTACCGTCACGGTGCCCTGCCGGAACTCCGCGCCGAATTTCTTGGCGTGCGACTCGAACTTGAGCGCCAGATCCCAGCCCTCGACGCGTTCGAAGCCCGGATAGTCCTCGATGATCTCGGTATTGAGCAGTTCTCCGCCCGACGCGCCGCGCTCAATCAGGACGGCACGCAACATGGAGCGTCCCGCGTACATCGCCGCGCACATGCCCGCTGGGCCGGCGCCGACGATAACGACTTCGTATTCGTGTGTAGTAGTGGCCACGAGCTGATGAGATGGTGTTGGGACTGTCCCAATCTAACGCGGCAGTGCACCCCGCCGGAGAAGTACGTCGCGGGGGAACGCAGTTCCCTCAGCGCCGCACGTGCCGCCCGCCATCCACCACGAGCGTATGGCCGGTCATGAAATCCGCGCCCAGAAGGTAGCGCACGGCCCCGACCACGTCCTCGGGTCCGCCGAACCGACCGAGCGGGGTCGTCGCCAGAAGATGCGCGGTCGATTCCTCCTGCCAGCCCTCGGGCAGCATGACCACACCCGGGGCGATCGCATTCACCCGGACGCGCGGGGCAAGCGCGTGCGCGAGGGCGCGCGTCATCTGCACGACGCCCGCCTTCGAGATTCCGTGCGGCACGAATCCTTTCCAGGTCTCCAGCGCGGCGAGGTCCGCGATGTTCACGATGGCCGAACCGTCCGGCATCACGCGAGCCGCCGCCTGCGCCGCGAAGAACGGCGCGCGCAGGTTGATCGCCATCATGTCGTCCCACACCGCCGGCGTCACTTCGCCGATCGGCGTGCGCACCATGATCGCCGCAGAATTGACGAGGATATCGAACCCGCCCATTTCGCGTGCGACGGTCTCGACGAGCCGGCCAGGGGCATCTGGATTTCGCAGGTCCGCATGAAAACCACGTGCCTCGCCCCCCGCGGCTTCAATCGCGCTGATCACCTCGCGCGCTTCCACCGAGCTCTTGCCATAGTGCACTGCGACGCGCGCACCGTCGCTCGCGAGCGCCATCGCAATCGCGCGCCCAACGCGACGAGCCCCTCCCGTCACCAACGCAACGCGGCCCCGCGTCTCCATCGCTCAGGCGCTGAGGCGGGCGCCGCGACGCGACGCGATGGCTTCGTCCTGCCGTGCGAGCCACTCCGCCGTCACGTGCATGCAGCCGAGCACCCGCTGCCCTTCGCGCGCCCCATGCCAATCGGAGCCTCCGCTGGGCAGGAGCTCCAGCGCCTCGGTCACCTCACGCAAGCGCTTCTCGTCCTCTGGCGAATGGCTCGGATGGCGGACCTCGACGCCATCGAGACCCAGGCGCTGGAACCACTCGAGGCGCTCGCGCTTCCCGTCGGGCCCGGGATGCGCCAGCACGGCGATCCCTTCCGCCTCGTGCACGAGCCGGATCGCGTCGGCGACCGCAAGGCGCGCCTTGTCGACGTACGCCGGACGGCCATTGCCAAGAAAGCGGTCGAATGCTTCGCGTGAGTTGTAGACGAACCCGCCAGCGATGAGGGCCCGCGCCACGTGCGGCCGTCCAAGTGCACCGCCCTGCGCCTCTTCGAGCACCTTTTCCATCCGCACCGCAACGCCGAGTGCGTTCAGCTTGCGGACAATTTCCTCCGCACGTCCGAGTCGCACGTCGCGCAGCCTGACCAGCGCGTCCTCCAGTGGACCGAGCGCGGTGAGGTGCAAGCCCAACAGGTGCACCTCGCGCCCAGCGTCGTCATGCGCGCTCAGTTCCGTTCCCGCGATGACGCGGATGCCAAGGCGTGCGCCCGCGGCACTCGCTTCGGGAACGCCACTCACCGAGTCGTGATCGGTAAGCGCGATGGCGGCGAGCCCTGCCGCGACCGCCGCGCTGATCACGTCGGCCGGAGCGCAGGATCCGTCGGAGGCCGTGGAGTGCGAATGCAGGTCCACGAACGCCGCGGGCTGCACGGCGTTGGACACCGTCACGACTGATACCCTGCCTCGGGCGACGTCGCACCCGGTTGCGACTGCATGAACAACTCACCCAGCTGCGCGTCGGTCAGTTCCGCGAACGACTGCTCGCGCGAACGCGCTCCCATCGGTGAATAGCGCGTCACCCGCACCTCCCGGGAGTCTCCGTCTCCGCGCACGAAGAGCACGCCGAACTCATCGCGATCGTAGGGGGTGAGGAAACCGGACGGATAGACGCTCCAGGCCTGCCCTTCGATGTGCAGCGATCGCGTTGGCATCAGTGCAGCTCCACTTCGTGCATGAGTGGATAGTGCTCGTGCCCCGGCGCGATGGCGACAAGCGCCTTCAACAAAGTTTTCCTGTCAGGCGCTTCGATGAACTGGACGAATCGATCCGCATCCTGTTCCTCGAACAGCCAGAAGTTGCAGCCGAGGCGCTTGGCGATGTCCTGCCGTGCGCGCGCTGCCTCGAGGATGGCGGGTCGCTCCGCATCCTCGATCTCCATATCCTGCATCACGAGGACGCGGGTCATCAGAGTCCGCCCTCGGGCCACTGCTCGAGCGTCTTTTTCAGGTCGGCCATGAACTTGTCCGCATCCGACCCATCAACGATGCGGTGGTCGAAAGAGATGGAGAAATACGCGCAGGTGCGGATCGCAATGGTATCCTCACCATCGGCGCCGCTGATCACCTTCGGACGCTTCTCGATGGCGCCGAGTCCCAGGATGGCGGACGTGCCCACGGGAATGATCGGCGTGCCTGCGAGCGAGCCAAAGACACCGGGGTTTGTAATCGTGAACGTCGCGTCCTGCACTTCCTGAGGCTGCAGCTTGCGCGTCCGCGCGCGATTCGCGAGATCGTTGATCGCCTTCGTCAGCCCGGCGATCGAAAGGTCTTCGGCATGCTTGACGACCGGGACGATCAGCCCCCAGTCGAGCGCCACCGCGATCCCGATATTCACGCGGGAGCGATAAACGATGTTGTTTCCGGATACCGCCGCGTTCAGTACGCGATGCTGCTTCAGCATCTTGACCGTCGCCGCCGTGATGAAGGGCAGGAAGGTCAGCTTCTGTCCCGTTTCGGCTTCGAACTTCGCACGCATCTTCGCGCGCATCCGTGCGATCCGGGTCAGGTCGATCTCGAAGAACGAGGTGACGTGCGCAGCAGACCGGCGTGCGAGCACCATGTGATCCGCTGTGAGCACGCGAATCTTGGACATTGGCTCGACGACGTCACCGGGCCACGGTTGCGCCGCGGGTCCGTGCTGCTCGACGCCCATCGGCGCGTGCATCGACCGTCCCCCCGCCGGCGCCGGCATTGCGGCGCCCGAGTCGATGAACGACATCAGGTCTCGCTTCGTGACGCGCCCCGCCACCCCGGAACCCTGGAGCGCGGCGACCTCTATCCCGTGCTCGGCCGCAATCTTCCGCACCAGCGGCGACGACTTGGTGCGGATGCGATCTTCGAAGGACCCCCCATTCCCCACCGGCTCGCGCGGAGCGGCTGTTGGGGACGGTGAGGCCTTTGCCGCGACGGTCGGTGCACCATCAGCCGCGGGCGCGGCCGGAGTCGGCGAGGGAGCTGGCGCGGGCGCCGAAGCGCCTGGCGCACCACCGCCACTCTGTCCGATCGCGGCGCCCTTCTCCGTCTCAATGCGCGCCACGAGGGCGTTCACCGGCACGGTCTGTCCTTCCGTCACGATGATTTCGGCGATCACGCCCGACGTCGGTGATGGAATTTCCGCATCCACCTTGTCGGTCGAAATCTCGAAGATTGGCTCGTCACGCTTGACCTCGTCGCCGACCTTCTTCAGCCAGCGCGACAGCGTCCCCTCGGCGATCGACTCGCCCATCTGGGGC
>JBKJKH010000615.1:0-2523 GCA_046597595.1 Gemmatimonadaceae bacterium | reverse complement strand
AACATGCCTCAGACCGCCACGCCCCCGTCCATCCCGGTATCGCTCAGCCAGAACGCGCGCACTGTCCTGGAGAAGCGATATCTGGTAAAGGGGGACGATGGGAAGCCGGTCGAGAAGACTGAGGAGCTCTTCTGGCGCGTGGCAACCGTGGTCGCCGAGGGCGATCGCCGGTACGGTGCGAGCGAAGGCGGGGTGCAGGCGCTGGCCGAGGAGTTCTATGCGCTGATGGTGCAGCGCCGGTTCGAGCCGAACTCGCCGACGCTCATGAACGCCGGCCGGCCGCTCGGACAGCTTTCGGCCTGCTTTGTCCTGCCGGTCATGGACGCGCTTTCCAACGGACAGGACGGCATCTACGACACGCTGCGCTCCATGGCGCTCATCCATCAGAGCGGAGGCGGCACGGGATTCGGGTTCTCGCGGTTGCGGCAAAATGGCGCGGTCGTGCGCTCGACGACGGGCGTGGCGAGTGGTCCGGTGTCGTTCATGAAGCTGTACGATGCGAGCACAGACGCCGTGAAGCAGGGCGGCACACGCCGCGGTGCGAACATGGGCATCCTGCGCGTCGATCATCCCGACATCATCCAGTTCATCACCTGCAAGGAAGACCTCACGCAGGTGACCAACTTCAATATCTCGGTGGCCATCACCACCGATTTCATGAACGCGGTGCGGAACAAGGCGTCGTACGCACTCAAGGATCCCAAGACGGGAGCGACGACGGGCGAGCTTGACGCCACCATGGTCTGGGACAAGATGATCATGGGCGCGTGGCGCACCGGTGAGCCGGGCGTGTTCTTCATCGACGAGGCCAACCGCTACAACCCCGTGCCGCACCTCGGCGCGTATGAAGCGACGAATCCCTGCGGCGAGCAGCCGCTGCTGCCGTACGACGTCTGTAACCTCGGCTCCATCAACGTCGGGTACTACGTGCAGGACGGGCAGATGGACTGGGACGCCTTCCGGCGCGATGTCTATCTCAGCACGCATTTCCTCGACAACATCATCGACGTCAACAAGTATCCGCTGCCCGAGATTGACGCGCTGGCGAAGCGCATCCGCCGCATCGGGCTGGGCATCATGGGCTTTGCCGACATGCTCGTGCGCCTCGGCATTCCGTACGACTCGGCCGAGGCGGTCGAGATGGGCCGGAGGCTCATGGAGTTCGTTGACGTGGAGGGCAAGAAGGAGAGCGAGCGCCTCGCGATGGACCGCGGCTCGTTCCCCGAGTGGGCGCGCAGCATCTGGGGCCCTGATGAGACGTGTGCGCGGGACGCCGAGGGCAATCGTGTCCGTCCCATGCAGATGCTGCGCAATTGCAATGTCACGACGGTGGCGCCGACGGGAACGATTTCCATCATCGCCGGCTGCTCGAGCGGGCTCGAGCCGCTGTTCGCGGTGGCGTTCATGCGCAATCAGGCGGGCGTGATGATGCCCGACGTGAACGAAGATTTCGTTGCGATCGCGAAGCGGGAGGGCTGGTACAGCGACGCGCTGATGGAGCGTATCGCGCGCGAGGGGCACGTGTCCTTCCCCGACGTGCCGGAGAAGTGGCAGCGGGTGTTCGTCACGGCCAACCACATCGCGCCCGAGTGGCACATGCGGATGCAGGCGGCCTTCCAGGAGTTCTGCGACTCCGCCATTTCCAAAACCACCAATTTCGGCTACAGCGCGACCGTAGACGATGTGCGTGCGATCTACGAGATGGCGTTCGCGATGAAGTGCAAGGGCGTCACCGTGTACCGCGACGGTTCACGCGACAACCAGGTGCTCTCGACAGGCGCGACGGAGCAGGCGAAGGCCGGCCGCGACGTGAGCGACGCGACGCGTGGCGAGCTGGCTGACCTGCGTGGCGACGTGACCGAGAAGGACGCGGAGATCGCTCGCCTCCGAAAGGCACTGTTTGATTCTGAAGCGGAGAATCTTCAGCGTCGCGTGAAGCGCTCGCGCCCCGACAAGCTCCGTAGCACGTCGATGCGCAAGGAAACGCCGCTCGGCACGATGTTCATTCACATCACCGAGGACGACCGCGGCCAGCCGTTCGAGGTATTCATCAATCTGGGCAAGGCGGGCGGCGCTGCGATGGCGGATGCGGAAGCGATGGGACGCCTCATCTCCCTCGCGCTGCGCTCGGGGATCCCGCTGATGGAGATTCACAAGCAGCTGCGCGGGGTGTCTTCCGATCGCGCGGTGGGACTGGGCGCGCACAAGGTGCTGTCCCTGCCGGACGCTGTGGGCATCGCGCTGCACGACTGGCACATCGACAAGCAGGGCGTGCAGCAGGAACTGCCGGGCGTGACGCCACCGGCGGCGGGCCTGCCGCAGGGCGAGCAGGTGATGGTCCGTGCGTCGACGCCAACGGGACAGCAGACGGATGCGTTCTACAATCCGCGCGCGAGCAACGAGAGCTTCATGGGGCAGTGCCCCGACTGCGGGTCATCGCTCGAGTTCGCAGAAGGTTGCGTGAAGTGTCACGTGTGCGGGTTCAGCGAGTGCGGCTGACGAGCGCTTGTAGAAAGCCGATCG
>JBKJKH010000524.1:0-2614 GCA_046597595.1 Gemmatimonadaceae bacterium | reverse complement strand
CCGGCATCGAGGAGAAGCGTCACCATCGGCGGGTCATTGCGGTACGCCGCCTGGTGCAGCACTGTCCAGCCGCGCTCGTTAGGCATGTCCGGGTGTGCGCCCATGTCGAGCAGGGCGCGCATCGGCGCGAGACGCGCGTCCGGACTGTCGTGCACAGCGTCCTTCGCCGGACACGCGAGCAAACTTCCCACCAGGTTCAGCAAGCTGTTCCCGTTCGACCCGCGCGCATGCACCAGGTCAGGATGCGCGCGCAGGATCTCGAGCGCGCGCGGCAGGTCGCCCCCCTTCCCCGCCTCGAGCGCGTCCAAAAACGGGTCACTCGCCTCGCCCCGCTCGAGCCGGCCAATGAACTCGGCGAATGCTGCCCATGAGTCGTGGCCATGCTGCCGGGCAAAGACCAGCCGGCAATCGTCGAGCGTGATCTTCGCTGCGCGAATCGCGTCATCGTCCGCATCATGGAAGGCCGGATGCCAGGCACGCAGGTGCGCGAGAGCAAGCGGCTCTTCCTTGAGCACCGACAACAGACCCTTCGCGCGGTCGTCGTAATACGACAGCGTGCGTTCGATGGGGTGAGTGTGCGGGAGAAGCGTCACACCATCAACATACGGACTACAACGTCACAGCGCGCGCAACGGGAGGGGCCAGGAGTTGCAAATCCTTCGCGACGCCGGCCGCCTCACCGTTCGCCGCTACAGCAACCGCGGGATCATGCCGCGGCAGGTGAAACGTGAACGTCGTCCCGTCCACCTCGGATGACGTCACCTCGATACGCCCCTGGTGCGCGTGCACGATCCGCTCGGCGATGTAGAGCCCGAGACCCAGGCTGCCAATCGGATCCGTGACCGGCCGCCCGTTCGCGAGACCGCGCTTCATTGGAAGGAAAATCGAATGGATCTGTGCCTGGGGAATTACGGCCCCGCGATTGTGGATGGCGATCGACACGACGCCATTGTCGCCGCGCAGGTCGATGCCTATGGTCGTGCCATCGCTGCCATGCTCGAGCGCGTTTCCAATCACGTTGGTAAGCGCCTGGGTGAGCCGGGGGCAGTCCCACTCGCCGCGTTGGTCACCCTCCACCTCGAAAGCGATCGTGCGGTCCGGATGCGCGGCCGCCATCTCGTCGATCACGTCGTGCACGAGCTTCTCCATGGTCACCTTCGTGCGAACGATCGGAATCCCTCCTCCCAGCCGGCTGCGAGTGAAGTCGAGCAGGTCACCGACCATCTGGATCATCCGGTTGGAACTCCGCGAGATCCTTGTCATGAGCGTGAGGTGCGGCTCACTCAGCTCGTGGGTTCCGAGCATGAATTTCGCGGACATGCTTACCGCGGAGAGCGGCGTGCGAAGGTCGTGGCCGAGGATCGCGAGGAACATTTCCTTCGACTGATCCAGCTGACCCGAGTAACGGGTAATCGACTCGGCGAGCGATTGGTCGATCGCTTCATTGAATCGCGTCAGGTCGTCAATATCTGCCGCCGCGAGCGCACCATGCTCCTTGATCCAGAGGCGGATCACGCTCGCGCGCAACGCGCGATACTCGGAAACCATCTGCTCGACCGAAAACCCGCTCTCGGCACGGTCCGAACCATGCTCCTCGGCAGCGGTCAACTCCGCGGAATCGTCCGCAGGCGCATTGCCCTTGGACTTCTCCCTCTGCTCGCTGCTGTTCTGGGGCGTTTCGAGATCGGTCGCGATGACCGTCAGCATCTCACTCGCGTGGTCACGGAGCGCGGCGATATCCATCGTGACACTGGCAGGGCCGCACGTGCGTGCAAAAGCCTCCCATTCAACAAGGATGGGCTCGCGATTCGCACAGATGAACTCAGATAGACGCACTAAACCTCCGGATGAGCCTCCCATAACGCACTTTCATGTCCACACGGAGCGCAACGGGCTCGCTACACGTCCAATCAGGCCGCATCTTCCTGCATGCCCCGTCTCCTGAAGCCCGCCCGCGTCCCGCCCGGCCAGGCCCGCGCTGCCGTTGCGATTTCGCTCCTCTTCGTGGCCTTCGTTCTCCTGGTCTTTGTCGCCCCCGCGCTCGCCCGGCGCCTCACCGACTGGCTCTGGTTCCGCGAGATCGGCTACGAACGTGTCTTCTTCACCCGCATCCTCGCTCAGTGGGCACTCGGCGTCTCCGCCTTTGTAGTGGCGTTCGCAGTGCTGTACGCCAATGCGCGGGTCGCGCTTGGAAAGTTCGACCCGGTTGAGGAGCTGACGCGGCCGGCGTTCGACGCGGGACCGCGCCCGCTCGCTGGACCCATCCCGCCCATTGCGCGCACCCTCGCCGCCATCGTCTGCGCCATCTTCGCGCTCTTCGTCGCCCTTGGCGTCGCGGCCGCGTGGCAGACGCTCCTCCAGTTCATCTACCGCACACCGTTCGGCGTGACGGAACCGGTGTTCGGGCGCGACGTCGGCTACTACGTCTTTACGCTCCCCACACTCTCGTTGATCCAGGGCGTCGCGATCACCCTGTTGTTCATCTCGCTGTTCATCATCGCGCTCCCGGTCCACGTGCTGCGGGGGAACATCGGCACGGTCGAGAAACGGCCTGTCATCTACGCACCAGCGCAACGCCATTTCGCCGCGCTGGCCGCGCTGTTCCTGCTCGCGG
>JBKJKH010000452.1:0-2721 GCA_046597595.1 Gemmatimonadaceae bacterium | reverse complement strand
GCAGTCGCTCGTCCGTATCAATTCCATCAATCCAGCGTTCAGTAGCGGCACGACGGACGAGCGGGCCGTCGCGACGTATGTGGATGGCGAACTGCGCGCGCTGGGCATGGAAACGACGCGGTACGAGGCCGAGCCGGGGCGCGCCAGCGTCGTCGGCCGATTGCGCGGACGTGGTGGCGGAAAGTCGCTGATGCTCTATGCGCACTACGATACTGTCGCGGTTGACGGCATGACGATCGATGCCTTTGGCGGAGAGGAACGCGACGGGCGAGTGTATGGCCGGGGCGCTATCGACATGAAGGGTGCACTGGCGTCATGTCTCGCGGCGGCGAAGGCGCTCGCGTCGTCTCCCGACGGGCTCCGCGGAGACCTGCTCATCGCGGCCGTTGCTGACGAGGAAGCAGCGAGCCTCGGGATGCAGGAGGTGCTGCGACACGTGAAGCCGGATGCGGCCATTGTCACCGAACCGACCGATCTGCAGGTGTGTCTCGCGCATAAGGGATTTTCCTGGATCGAGGTCGTGACGACAGGCCGCGCGGCGCATGGCAGTCGCTTCGAAGAGGGCATCGACGCGAACATGCACATGGGCCGCCTGCTTGCCCGGCTCGACACACTGGAGCGGGGACTGCGTGCAGGAGCGCCGCATCCGCTTCTGGGTCCCCCCTCTCTGCACGCGGCAGTGCTGCAAGGTGGATCGGGCACGAGCACATACGCGGCGCACTGTCGCCTCGAGATCGAACGACGGACGCTTCCTGGCGAGACGGAGGGCAGCGTGGTCGCGCAGGTACAGGCGCTTGCGGACGAACTGGCCGCCGAGGATCCAACGTTCCGTGCAACCGTGCGCGCGTTTCTCTCTCGCGAGTCCTTCGAAACATCGGCGGACGCGCCCATCGCGCGCGCAACAATGAGTGCCGCGACGCGCATTCTCGGAAAGGCCCCGAAAATCATCGGCGTCGGATACTGGATGGACACCGCACTCCTTGGCAGCGCCGGTGTCGACACGGTATGCATCGGTCCTTCCGGTGAGGGCGCCCATGCAGCAGTCGAGTGGGTCGATATCCGCTCGATGGTGCAGCTGGCGGAAATACTCGTGCTGGCTGCGCGCGAGCAGTGCGCATGAGGGAGATCTTCGCCTCAGGGCTGCGCTGCCTGAAGTGTGCGACAACGTATGCGTTCGATCGACGCGCAGGCGTGTGTCCGGTATGCGGGCCCGGAGTCGGCGACGACGATCCAGGCGTGTTGGACGTGTTGTACGACTACGATGCCGCCCGCGCGCACCTTCCCCCCGCCAACAACGCCGCGCGTGATGTCTTCTCCTGGTCCGCGCTTCTTCCGGTGAAGACGCCGTCCGTGCCGCTGCTACCGGCCGGCGGTACGGCGTTGGTGGCCGCTCCGCGGCTGGCACGGCGCTACGGACTCGCGGAGCTGTGGCTCAAGGACGAGACGCGCAATCCCACTCGCTGCTTGAAGGATCGCGCCACTGCGATTGCCGTCGCCATGGCCATGGAGCAGGGCAACCACGCGCTGTATTGCGCGAGTGCCGGAAACGCGGCGATCTCCCTCGCAGGGTTCTGCGCGCATGCCGCGCTGGAGTGCCATGTCTACGTGCCCCGCGGCGTCGCGGCGCAGCGGCTTGCGTGGCTGCACGCCTTCGGCGCGCACGTGTGCGTATCCAGCGGCGACTACGACCTCGCGTACGACGAGGCGGAGCGCGATGCGGCGCTCAACGGGTGGCATTCTCGCAACTGTGCACTGAATCCGTTCCTGGTCGAAGGCAAGAAAACCGTTTCTCTCGAGATGGCCGAACGCATTGGTGCACCCGACCTCGTCATTGCGCCAGTCGGTGATGGCTGCACGCTGGGCGCGATTGGCAAGGGATTTCGTGAGGCGCGTGAATGCGGGATCATCGACACGCTGCCGCGTCTCGTGGGCGTGCAGAGCGAGGGTATTCGCCCAATTGTGGATCGGTACGCGGAGCGTGCGATGCAGCAATCGAAGAATGCCGAAGCACACCGCCCCCCTCTTGCAGCGTCCATCGCGGTGCGACGTCCGCGCAACGCGCTTCGCCTGCTGGCCGAGTTGCGCGCGTGTGATGGCCGGATGCTCAGCGTCTCCGATGAAACGCTGGTTGCTGCGCAAGGGCGCCTGGCAGCGGAGGGGGGAGTCGTAGCAGAGCATACAAGCGCGGCGACCCTGGCAGCACTCGATCAACTCGCAGCGGAAGAATCGCTGGCGGGAAAGCGTGTGGTGCTCGTCATCACCGGCGGGCGGGTGGATCAATGACTTCGCGTTTCTCCGGGCGGACTGTCGTGATTACCGGCGTGGGGCATGTCGGCCAGGTGGGCGACCTGCTGGCTCGGGCGTTCGCGCGCGAAGGCGCGGCGCTCGCGCTCCTTGGCAGGACGATTGCGGAGGTTGACGCGAGAGCGATGGAACTACGCGCTTTCGGAGCCGATGTCATGGGGATCGGCGCTGATCTCACGGAGGACGATGCTGTCGGTGCAGCGGCGCAGCGCGTATTCGAGTTCGCCAGCGCGCGCGGTGGCGTTCATGCACTGGTACACGCTGCGGGTGGCTTTGGGTCGCTGGGAGCAGTCGGTGAGAGTGAGCGCAAGCGATGGGATGACATGCTCGCGATCAATCTCACGACGGCGTATGTCACGGCACGCGCATTTGTGCCGAGCCTGCGCGCGACTGGAGGCGCGTGCGTGTTCTTCGCAT
>JBKJKH010000310.1:0-3783 GCA_046597595.1 Gemmatimonadaceae bacterium | reverse complement strand
GATCTCGCGAAACGTCGCGCCAATTGATGCGACCGTCCCGGCGCCACCGCTGCGCTCAATTGCGGGAATGTCGTACGCGCGCACGAGGCTGTGAGGAAACTCGCTGCGGTTGATCCGCCCCCAACGAACGGACGAGAGATCGCCTTGATGCAGGCGAAGGGAATCGAGTGCGCCGAGGATGGCTTTCTCACGCGCTGCCTGCCGCGCGGAGTCGGACAACGCCGGCGCGCTCTCCGGTGAGGGCAGCAGCCGCGCAGCGTAATGATGGATCGCCGCCGCCGCACTCTCGCGGCGATACGTGCCGTCCCACTCGGCCAGCAGCTTTCGCCCATACTCGGCACGCGGGGTGCTCGCAGTCCAACCCTGGAACAGCGCAACATTCCGTGCGGCCACAGCGGAGTATGCGTCGTGCTGGAAGCGCATGAAGTCCTCCATCGTGAACGCCGTTCCCTTCGTGAGCAAGTCGGCAACGCGCTTGTACCGTGCGGACTCTTCGCCTTGCAGGAAGAAGAGCGGGGGATCAAGCGTCGCCGGTTGCGTGTTGTGATTCGCAGTGGCAATCCAGCCGCGCTCAGGATTGAGTTCACGCGGCTGATCGGTGCGGAAGCCCGCCCACTCGTGTGTGCCCGTCCCCGGAACTGGAAGCCTGCCATCCCATCCAACGCGACGCGGCGCAATCCCTGATCCATTCCACGCGATATTTCCCTGGATGTCGCCGCAGATCATGTTCTCGGTCGGCGCTTTCCATGCAACCTGCGCCTCGAGGAACTGGCGGCAGTCGTCGACCGCCTGGTACTGCAAGGCGCCCAGATAGCCGGCGGTGCCGGGCTCCGACATCGTCGAGCGCATGGCGTACGCAACGTGGCGCAGCGTGTCCTCATGGAACACAGGCCCGTGTCGCGATGACTTGAAGGTCACGATCACGGGCGCGCCGCCCTTCACGCGTATGGTGTCGCGACGATGCCGAAGCGGTTCCCACTTCCCGTTCCAGCGCACCTCGTTGCGGTTCGCCGGATTCACCTGTTCCACGTACACGTCAGCCTGGTCGGTGCCAAGAATTGTGAGGCCCCACCCGATGCGGCCGTTGTGGCCGATGGCGACGCCGGGAAGCGGGGCTTCGGTCGCGCCGATCATGCTCCACCCCGGCGCCTCGAGGTGAATGAGGTAGCGGATGCTCGGGCTGCTGACGTTGCGATGCGGGTCATTCGCCACCATCACTCTGCCGCTTGAGGTGAGCTTTCCGCTGACGACCCAGTTATTGCTCCCGGGCGAGTTCTCCCCCGCGCCCATGTTGGCCGATGGCAACGCAGACGTCCACGCCTGATAGCGCGGCAGCAATGCAGGATGGGGCATTGCCTGCTGGAGACCGCCTAACGACGCAAGGACGGCCTCGCTGACCAGCGTCGCATCGAATCCTTCGGGGACGATAAGGTCGCGCCACGGGTCAGGCTGATACCGACGGTTGGCCTCGGCGGCGCCATAACGCCCCACTTCGTGAGCAAGCCGCAACTCATCCCGCGCCTGTCCAATCGGCATCGCGGTCTGCGTGCGCAGCAACGACACTTCTGCACTCCAGCGCCCCGGCCGCAGCCCGGTAAGCGTGAACTCCACGGGAAGTCGCTCGCCAACCTGGGCAATGTATGCGTTCACGCCATTCGCAAACGACTCGAAGATACGCCGGCCATCAGGGTGATAGCTCGTGAACTCGCGCTCGTCGTACGGCCCGCGAAAACGCATCAATCGCGTCAGCCGGTCATGTGGCAGCGCGCTCTCCCCCACGATCTCGGCGAGCCGGCCCTCGTACATCCGGCGATACATGTCCATTTGCCAGAGCCGGTCCTGCGCATGCACGAAGCCCTGGGCGAAGAACAGGTCGCTGGTATTGCGCGCGTAGATGTGCGGTACGCCCCATTCATCACGCAATACGCGCACGGTGTCGCGCAGGCCCCGCACTGCGAACCGGCCATCGATGCGAGCCAGTGACGAACGCGCCAGGCGGTCGAACCGACTCTTCTGCGCGGAACTGGTTGCCGGACAAACGGCGATCAATGCAACCACGGCAAGGGCGAGACGCGACATGTGCCAGCCGATGGGTGTGGGAATCGGGCGGAGCAAGAGGGAAGATGCCGCAATCAACAGTGGGCCCAAGCCCCCGCAAGGGCGGCAGAGTAGCTTTTCAGTCCCCATGACTGTCTCGTGCCAGATCGACCCGGAAGCGCGCCTTGTTCGGATCGCCATCATTGGCGATTTCACCGTCGCCGAGATGGTCGCGACGGTGATGGAATCCGCGAAGGCGGCCGAGCCCGGCTACAACATCGTCTCCGATCACCGCGAGATAGGCACGCCCGCCACGCGTAATCAGATGGAGCACCTGGCGATGCTCCTGGCCAATCTCCGTTCGACGTTCGCGGGCGCGCGCTGGGCCGTCATCGTGTCGAAGGCTGCCTCATTCGGCATGATGCGAATGCTTGCCGTCTTGCTCGAATCCGCCGACATACGGCTCGAGGTCTTTCACGACGCAGAGACCGCCGAGCGCTGGGCGCGCGACGGAACGCGAAGCTAGAAGCGTTCCGCAGAAAGAAGAATGGCGCGAGTCTCAGGGACTCGCGCCATGTTCACTTCACCGAGCATGTCCTACTGCTGGCACACGCCTCGGGGATCTGGCTTCGGCTTGTCAACCACGACGCGATGATCGAGGTTCGCGAGACGGATCGCCGACTGCTGCACGAAGGTGGCGATCTTCGACATGTGGTTGTAGTCGATGTACTGCGGTTCATCAGTCACCTGGTGATAATCGGCGTGTCCCCCCGTCGTGAGGAATACGACCGGGATGCCGTAGCGCGCGTATTCATAGTGGTCACTCCGACAATAGATGTTCTGCGGATGACCATTGGCGTCGAGCGCGTAATCGAACTTCATCCCCAGCTTCCGGTCGGTGTTCACCATTTCCACGATGTCGCCGAGCTCAGTGGAGAGGCGGCGGCTGCCAATGAGCTGGAGGTAGCCGGGGCCGCCATTGATGAGCGCATGCTCCTTCGTTTCACCCGTGATGTCAGTCGCGCTGCCACGGCCAACCATGTCGATGTTGAGCTGCGCCACGATGGAATCGCGCGGCACCGTGGGGTTGTCGTTGAAGTACTTCGCGCCGAACAGCCCCAGTTCCTCGGCAACATGCCAGACGAATATCACCGACCGCTTCGGCTTCTGTCGTGCGGTCGCCATCGCCTCGGCAATCTCGAGGACGGTCATCGACCCCGACCCGTCATCGTCCGCGCCATTGAAGATCGAATCGGTGCGTGCAGGACGCTGGGTGCGAAGTGCCGCGATTTCCCGGTTGATCTGCACCCACTGCTCGGCGGACGGATTCGGAACAGGACTGTCGGCACCCTGAGGTGCCGCGGTCCGCATCAACACCTTGATCGAATCGTGATCGACTGGTCGGTTGGAGAAACCGATGTGGTCGTTGTGCGCGCCGATCGCGATGTACTGGCCACGCAGCTTCGGATCCGAACCCGGAATGATGCCGATGACATTCCGGCCGGGCGCAAGCCTGGTGTCGAACAGGACATTGCCGTTTACCGTCATCCCCGCCTGCCCGCGCGTCGCGGAGTCAGGATGGACGCCGAGCATCGCACGGCCGATTTCATTCGTGATGTAGATGTACGACGGGGCGGGGCTCACGGCATCAGTCGCATTCGGACGCGGGCGGACTCCCGCCTGCCTGTACGCCTGATCGACGTAGCCCGGCGGTGTGTAGTCGATCTGCGCCACGGCGATCGCTGC
>JBKJKH010000183.1:0-4326 GCA_046597595.1 Gemmatimonadaceae bacterium | reverse complement strand
TACGGCGGCACCGGACTGGGCCTCGCCATCAGCCGGCGGATTTGCCAGCGCATGGGTGGTGACGTCACGGTCGAGAGCACGCCGGGCGAGGGTTCCACCTTCACGGTCCGTCTTCCGATCGATGCCGCACGTGTCGCTGCGCACGTTGCCGAGGCGTCGTCCGCCGAGGGGAACGAGGTGACGGTACTGGTCATCGACGACGACCCGAATGCGCGCGCATTGATGCGCCGCCACCTCGTGCGCGCGGGCTATCATGTGGACGAGGCGGCGGACGGGCACACGGGTCTCGCGCGGGCGCGGGCCTTCCGTCCTGACATCATTACGCTGGACGCGATCATGCCCGGCATGGATGGCTGGGCTGTGCTCGCAGCGCTGAAGTCGGATCCGAACCTCGCGTCGATCCCCGTCGTGATGGCCACTGTCATGGACGAGGAACGCATGGGCATGGCGTTAGGCGCGTCCGACTACATCCTCAAGCCCGTCGACCGCAAGCGACTCGTCGCCACCATCGAGCGCTTCGCCACGCGCGGCCCGGATGCGCTCGTGCTGCTCATCGAAGACGACGAGCCGACGCGAACACTGCTCGCGCGTACGCTGCAGCGTGCGCGCTGGACGACAATCCAGGCGGAGAATGGCCGCCTCGCACTGGAACGGATGCGGGAACAGAAGCCGACACTGATTCTCCTCGACCTCATGATGCCGGAAATGGATGGCTTTGAGTTTCTCGAAGCGGTGCGTGCCGAGCCCGCGTGGCGCGATATCCCGGTCATTGTAATCACCGCGAAGACACTGACCGACGAGGACCGGCGCCGCCTGAACGGGGGCGTCGAGACCATCGTGCAGAAGGGCGGCCGCCCGCGCGAAGTGCTGATCGAGGAGATACGGGCCCTCATGTCTTCGCGCGCGCGCCCTCAATCAGCCGGGGCCGCGCAATGACGCGCCGGACAACATCCGCGAGCCGTCGCCAGGCGGCACTGCTCCGTCTGGGCAGCGCCATCGCCGCCGCAGAATCGGAAATCGACATCTGTCGTGCGGTCGTTGAAGGCCTCCACGATGCGGCACTGGGGTACGACTATCTTGCGCTGCTGCTCGTCGACGCTGCCACGAGCGAACGCGTGATTGTCGCCTGCGCCGGCGCCGCGAGCGCACCAGTCGGGCTGCGTATCAAGCCGGGCAGCGGGTTGAGCGAGCGTCCCCTGCTCGACGGACAACTGCACTACACGCCGCAGGTCACAACGGACACCCGCTATCTGCCGACGCGGAACCAGGGCTCCGAGGTGGACGTCCCGCTCCTTGTGAACCGCGAACTCGTGGGCGTGCTGGTCGTCGAAAGCAATCGCGTGAACGCCTTCGCCGACGAAGACCTCGAGATCCTGACAGCGGCGGCGACCCAGGCTGGCATCGCGATCGGCCGCGCGCGACTGTTGCGCGCATCGCAGCAGCGTGCGGCTGAGGAAGAGGCGTTGCGCGCGACGATGTCAGACCTCTCCGCACACCTCGACCTTTCGACGCTTCTCGCGTCGATGCTGGAGCGATCAGTGCGCCTGCTTGGCGTCAGCCATGGTGAGCTCGCACTGTATGATCCAGCAACTGACGAGATGGAGACGGTGGTGAGCCAGCGCGACGGCGGGCGGGGTACGGCCGGAGCGAAAATCCGCCGCGGCGAGGGCGCCATGGGAACCGCGGCGGCCACGCGGAAGCCATTGATCATCGATGACTACGGCACGTGGCCCCAACGTATCGCCGGGTACGACGAGGACGCATATCACGGCGTCCTCGCAGCGCCTCTGCTGATCGGCGATCGGCTCGTTGGCGCAATCGCGTTCAATGATCGTGATCCCTCGCGCAAGTTCGGCGAGGCGGAACTGCGGCTCGTGAGTCTCTTCACGGCTCAGGCAGCTGTGGCGATCGAGAATGCGCGCCTGCTCGCCGCTGAGCGGCGGCGCGCGAACGAGCAGCAGGCGTTGCTCGACACGCTCAAGGATCTGTCCGGCGATCTCGAGCTCAGCCGGGTTCTCCAGAGTGTGCTCGACCGCTCGGTCGCACTCCTCGGCGCGTCGGGGGGAGAGCTGGGTACCTACGACGACGACCGCGGAGACTTACTCATCGTCGCCGGGCGGGACATGGGCGCCGACTCCGTTGGAACGCGCATCCCGCCCGGTGAGGGCGTCATGGGACACGTCGCGCGCACGCAAAAGGCGCTGCTGGTACCGGACTACCATAAATGGGCGGGACGCTCACCGCAGTATTTGGAGATTCCGCTGCGCGCCGTCATGGCGGTGCCTCTCGAGATCGGCAAGCGGCTCGTTGGCGTCATCGCGAACGTCGACACCAATCCCACTCGGGAGTTCAACCAGGAGAATCAGCAGCTGCTCGAGGCATTTGCGTCGCAAGCGGCCGTCGCCATCGAGAACGCGCGGCTCTTTACGGCGTCGCGACGGCAGAAGCGGTACTTCGAGGAGCTGGTGCTCAACAGTCCCGTCGCCATCGTGACCTTGAACAACGACGGCGACATTCTGGACTGCAATCCCGCATTCGAGAAGCTGTTCGGGTACGCCGAGCGTGAGGTGCTGGGACAGAACCTCGACGACCTGATCACCACGAGCGCGACACGCGCCGAAGCCGTTGCTGCGACGCGCGAGGCGCTCGAGGGTCCGCGCAACATCACCAGCCAGCGCCGTCGCAAGGACGGCTCCATGGTCGACGTCGAGGTGCGCGCCGTGCCGGTCGTGATCGATGGCGAGCGGATGGGCCTCATGGCTCTGTACCACGACATCTCCGACCTGCTTCGCGCACGGCAGGACGCGGAGACGGCCAACAGCGCCAAGAGCCAGTTCCTCGCCAGCATGAGCCACGAGTTGCGCACACCGCTGAACGCCATCATCGGCTACAGCGAGATGGTCGACGAGGAGATGCAGGACCGTGGCGACGATCCACTGCGCCCGGATATCCAGAAAATCGAATCCGCCGGCCGGCATCTGCTCTCGCTCATCAATGACGTGCTCGATCTCTCGAAGATCGAGGCCGGCAAGATGGAACTGGTGGCCGAGTCGTTCGACGTGGCCGCGATGCTCGACGATGTCGTCGCCACGGTGCAGCCACTGGTCGCACGCAACGGCAATACGCTGGTGGTGCACGGAGCAGCCGAGAGTGGCCGTATGCATACGGATCTCACGCGACTCCGGCAGGTGCTGCTCAATCTCCTGTCCAACTCGAGCAAGTTCACGGAGCATGGAACGATCACGCTCACGGTACGACGGCTCAGCGGCGACATCGTCGAGCTCGAGGTGCGCGACACGGGGATCGGCATGACGCCGGAACAGAGTGCGCGGCTCTTTGAAGCATTCGCACAGGCAGAAGCCACGACGTCCAAGCGCTTCGGCGGCACGGGGCTCGGCCTGACGATCAGCCGGCATTTCTGCCGCATGATGGGCGGCGACGTGACGCTGGCGAGCGAAGCGGGCGTTGGCTCTGCGTTCACCGTGCGACTTCCCGCGCTGCTCGCAAACCCCGGCACGGCTGCCGCGGAAACGGTGCGCACTCCCGAGCTGCCACCTGACGCGCCATGCATTCTCGTCGTCGACGACGATGCCGCGGCGCGCGACCTGTTGCGCAGGCATCTCACCAAGGCCGGCTACCGCGTTGAGGAAGCGAGCGATGGTCCCTCGGCGCTCGCGCGCGCCGCCGTGCTTCATCCCGATCTCATCACGCTAGACGTGATGATGCCCGGGATGGATGGCTGGGCCGTGCTGGCCGCGCTCAAGGCCGACGTAACGCTCGCGGATACACCGGTCATCATGGCAACGATTCTCGACGAGGAACACATGGGATGGGCGCTTGGAGCAGCAGACTATCTCACGAAGCCGATCGACCGGCAGCGGCTGGTGTCGTCTGTCGAGACGATCCTGCGCGAAGGCGCGCACGGCCCCGACGATCTGGTTCGCGAGATTGGTGACCTGGTTGCCGCCCGACAGAGGAGAAGCGCATGACCGACACACCACCGACGGGGCGCACGAAGATCCTCCTCGTGGAGGACAACGAGATGAACCGCGACATGCTGTCGCGTCGGCTCGCGCGTCGCGGATTCGAGGTCGCGCTCGCTGTGGATGGCCGCGAAGGCGTGGAGATGGCGCGCGCCGGAAAATTTGATCTGGTGCTGATGGACATGAGCCTGCCTGAAATCGACGGCTGGGAGGCAACGCGCCAGTTGCGCGCGGCGCCTGAGACGCGGACGGTGCCGATCATCGCGCTCACGGCGCACGCGATGGCCGGCGATCGTGAGCGCGCGCTCGAAGCGGGCGCCAACGACTACGACACCAAGCCGGT
>JBKJKH010000016.1:0-3909 GCA_046597595.1 Gemmatimonadaceae bacterium | reverse complement strand
CTCATCGATCTCGAGATACCAGCCGGGTTCCTGGCCGAGCGCGCGGAAGTCGATGCCGCGCTGCCTTGCGTCGGCCCAGGGATCGATGCGCATCATGGCTCTGTCACGCGGCGGAGCGGGCGAGGGAACAGCATCCCCCGCCCTCGCGCTTTCGGCGATCGCAGGTGGCGACCGCTCCTCTGTTTTCGCGCACGCTGAGGAAACGAGCATCGCGACCGCTGCGCACGAACGCCTGGTGAGCATTTCAAAATCCTTTCACGGCGAGTGGCTGATACGGCGCTTCGAGTGCGCTGATCTCCTCGCTCGTCAGCACGAGCTCCACGGCACGGATTGCCGCCTCGAGGTGTGCGATTTTTGTTGCCCCGACGATGGGCGCGGTGACGACCGGCTTCGAGAGGAGCCATGCCAGCGCAATCTCCGCCGGCTGGACTCCGCGTGCGGATGCGATGCGCTTGACGGCGTCAACGATGGCGTGATCGGCGGCACCACCGTAAAGCGTGCGCGCAAAGTTGTCGGCTTCCGCCCGCGCGGTAGACGTCGTATCGGCAATCGACGTCCGCGCGCCAGCGAGCATCCCGCGCGCAAGCGGCGACCACGGAAGGCATCCAATGCCCTTCTCCACGCACAGCGGAATCATTTCCCGTTCCTCCTCGCGATACAGGAGGTTGTAGTGATTCTGCATCGTCACGAATGGCGCCCACCCATTGTTTCCTGCGACGGCGAGCGCGTCGGCGAAGCGCCAGGCTTCTCCGGAGCTGGCACCGACATAGAGCACCTTGCCATGCGACACGAGATGGTCGAGTGCGGCGAGGGTTTCGTCGAGCGGCGTGGCCGGGTCGAAGCGATGAATCTGATACAGGTCGATGTAGTCCACGCCGAGCCGCCGAAGGCTCGCCTCGCATGCCTGAACAATGTGCTTGCGTGACAGACCCTTGAGGTTTGGACCCTCACCCATCGGCCAGAACACCTTTGTGGCGATGACGATCTCGTCGCGCCTCGCCATGTCACGCAGTGCGCGCCCAGTCACTTCCTCGCTCGCGCCAAGCGAGTACATGTCGGCGGTGTCGAAGAAGTTGATGCCCTGTTCAATCGCGACCTGGAAGAACGGCCGGGAGGCGTCTTCGTCGAGCACCCACGGCCGCCACGCGGAAGCGCCGTAGCTCATGCAGCCCAGGCAGATGCGCGAGACGGTAACGCCGGTGGTGCCGAGCGACGTGAATTGCATCGGTGGTCAACGGTCGAGGATGCGCGATCGGCAGGCAGCACGATCGGTTCAGGGAATACCTGAATAAGATTCTGCAAGGTATCTTGAGGGCGTCCCTTTTCGCCTCCTCAATGTCGACTGATATCTCCGCCGCACCCGCTCCGTTGACCGCCCTCAGCGATGAGGAGCAGATGTTCCGCGACGCTGTCGCGGGCTTTGCCGAGGAGGAGGTGCGTCCGCGCGTCCGTGCCATGGAGGACGCTGGCCGAATCGACCCGGCACTCATCCCGAAGTACTTCGAACTCGGCCTCATGGGGATCGAAGTGCCGGAACAGTACGGTGGTGCGGGTGGCGGGCTGTTCATGGTGGCGCTCGCCGTCGAGGCGCTCAGCGCGATCGATGCATCAGCAGCGATTCTCTGCGACGTGCAGAACACGCTCTGCAACTATCCAATTCTCCGGAACGGCAACGACGCACAGAAGTCGAAGTACCTCACGCAACTCACGTCGACAAAGGTCGGTGCGTACGCGCTCTCGGAGCCGGGTTCTGGCTCAGATGCCTTCGGCCTCGCAACGAAAGCAACGCAGCAAGGCGATGGGTGGGTCCTCGACGGCCGGAAGATGTGGATTACCAATGGTGCCGAGGCTGAGATCTTCGTCGTGTTTGCGACGGTCGACCCGTCGGCAGGCTACAAGGGCATCACCGCGTTCATCGTCGAGAAGGGATTTCCCGGCTTTACGGTCGGGAAGAAGGAGGACAAGCTGGGCATCCGGGCGTCCAGCACAACGGAGCTGATCCTCGACGCGTGCCAGGTGCCCGCGGAAAATGTGCTCGGGCCTGTCGGACAGGGATACAAGGTCGCGATCGATACGCTGAACTGTGGGCGCATCGGCATCGGCGCGCAGATGATCGGTGTGGCCAAGGGTGCGCTGGAGAGCACGCTGGCATACGTGAAGGAGCGAAAGCAATTCGGAAAGGCGATCGCTGACTTTCAGGGCATCCAGTTCCAGCTGGCGCAGGTCGCGACGGAACTCGAAGCCGCGCGCCTCATGGTCTACAATGCCGCTCGCATGAAGGACGCAGGTCTGGACATCGTGAAGGAAGGCGCGATGGCCAAGCTGTATTCGTCGCAAGTGTGCGAACGCGTGACCTCGCTCTGCGTGGAACTCCATGGGGGCTACGGCTATACGCGAGACTACCCGGTTGAGAAGTTCTATCGCGACGCCAAGATCGGGACGATTTACGAAGGAACGTCGAACATGCAGCTCCAGACGATTGCAAAGGCGATCCTGCGCTGAGGGCGCGCAACCCTGAGGGCGCGCAGTCGGGTACAGCCGTTGCAATGCTTGCGACTCCAACGCCCATGACTGGAGTTCCAAATGCGAAAGAAAGACGTAGCGAAGGGTATAGGCCGTGCCGTGCGGACTGCCGGTAAGGTGGCTGGAAAGGCTGCCGTGAAAGCGGCCGGTAAGGTCGCTGGCAAGGCAGGTAAGGTCGCCGGTACCAAGGGGAAGATCGGACTCGCGGCAGCGGGCGTGGTCCTCGTTGCCGGGGCCGTCGTGCTGGCGAAGAAGAAGCGGGCCCAGCGGAAGGCGATCGAAGGCAAGCGTGCCGTCGCGTCGAAGCAGCACGCCGACGGTCTCACGGAGAGCGCAGAGTCTGCCAGCATGATCCCGGTTGCGGCGGATGCGGATTTGAGCCCGCGTGGCGACAGCCGCAAGGGCTTCATGACCGAGGCGCCTGTCGCTGGAGCACGCTTCAATGGCGTTCGTGACGACCCCACGGATGGTCGCTAGACCCATCGCAATCGTCGTCGCGGCGACCGTTGCCGTCGCCCTCGCCACTCCGGTCGTCGCGCAGAAACCCACGCGCTGGACACCGGTTGCCGAGATCTCCAGTGGCGACTACGCAGGGCGGCGCGCGCGCCTCATGGAAAAGCTCGAAGACGGCGTGCTGCTCGCCCTGGGTGCACCCGAACCGGAAGCCGACTATCTCCACTTCTATCAGTATTCGCCCTTCGAGTATCTGACGGGTATTCGCGAGCCCGACGCCGCGATGGTCGTTGTGAAGAAGGCCGGCGCCGTCACCTCCACGATTTTCACCGAGCCCAAGGATCCGGCGCAGGAGGTGTGGAGCGGGAGCCGACTCGGGGCAGAAGGGGTTAGCCGAATGACGGGCGTCGCCGGCCGCTCACGCGACGAGCTTCGTGCGTATCTCGATTCGCTGATCACGAGCGGCCTCGCGCTCGCTGTCGTCGCGGACTATTCCCCGCAGAAGGAGATCCTCGGGGCGCACGACCAGTTCATCGCGTCGCTCAGGAAGGGTCACGCGGGCCTCACGGTGCGCAGCGTCAACGGCGTTGTCGACCAGTTGCGAGGCAGGAAGTCGCCCGTGGAGCTCGCGCTGCTTCGTCGCAGCATCGAGATCACGGTGGAAGCGCAGAAGCGCGCCATGGCGGAAGGGGTTCGGCCGGACGGCTATGAGTATGAAGCGCAGTCCTTGATCGAATACGTGTTCCGCTCAAATGGCGCCGACCGTCCGTCGTTCGCGACGATCGTGGGGAGCGGGCCGAATTCGACCACGCTGCATTACAATCGCGATGACCGGCAGATGAAGGCCGGTGAGGTGGTGGTGATGGACATCGGCGCCTCGTACCGCGGCTATGCGGCCGATGTGACGCGCACGGTTCCGGTGAGCGGTGTGTA
>JBKJKH010000631.1:0-6764 GCA_046597595.1 Gemmatimonadaceae bacterium | reverse complement strand
CGCTGACCACGCCGCCGAAGGCGTTGTTGCACTGCCAGAATATCGTTCCGCGCGACTGCAGCGCTTTCACCGTGGCATCGGCTGGCTCGGAGTTCGTGTCGAACCAGATGTTGCGCTTCGCCCACTGGCCGGTCGCGGGATCCTTGATCTGCCACCGCTCGCCGATAGGGAACTTCTCGTACAGCGCATGTCCCGCGTTGACCGGAAACGCCTCGTACGCAATGCCGACGATGGTGTTGATGTCCGTATCGGACATGGCGTACACGTCGCGGAAGGCATTGAGGTAATTGCGCGGCACTCGCAGGGGGCTGCGCCCAACACTGAGGCTGCGCGAACCGAAGTCAAAGACGTGGCGATGCTTGCCTTTCAGCGCGTCGATCCAGGTGAGATCCCATTGTCCCTGTGGCGAGGCCGCGAGTGCTGCGGACTCGGAAGGACGCAGCAGGGCCATGCCGGACAGGGCTCCGAGCGTACGAACGAACGAGCGGCGGTCAGCGGCGGACATGCGATGGCTCCACGAGGCGAGAAGGGAGAGAATATCGGGAATACGGTACGCGTGCGCAACGACGCTCAGGTACCCGCCCCGGTGTTCACCTCGGTATCGTCACGCACCACACTCCCATCGGGCGCCACGATTTCGACCGGAATGCCCGCAACCTCCGCGAGGAGCGCAGCCTTCCGGCTGGCGCCCCATAACTCGAGCCGCAGCGGTGCGCCTCGCCGGGGGATGGGCGTGAGGCGAATGGCACGCACCAGCCAGCGGACCTGAAGCTTGTCGACCGCCCCGGCGTGACCGCGATCGAGCCCATCTGCCACTCGCAACAGTGCCGACAGCAACTGGATGCGCCGCCTGAGCGCCGGATTGAGCGACGAGAGATTTCTGTGACGCTTCCTGGGCTCTGCGCCACGGTGATAGCGAGCGACGTTCGCCACGAGCACCTGCTCCGCCGGCGACATCCCGAGCAGGTCTGCATGCACGATCAGGTGATACGAGTGCTTGTGATGCTTGTCGTAGTTGATGTGGTAGCCGACGTCGTGCAGCAGCGCTGCGTCAGAGAGGATCTGCCGATCCTGCGCGATGCAGCCGAGCCGGGCACCGAGGGTATCGAAAAGCCTGAGTGCCAGCCGCTGGACCTGGCGCGAGTGCAGCTCCTCGTAGTGGCATCGCTCCGCGAACTCGCGCACCGAGCGTTCGCGCGCCTCGCCGGGATCGGCCACGCCCGGAAGTACCCGCGCGGTTTCGAGCAGCAGTCCTTCGCGAATGCCGTATGCCGAGATGTCGAGGTCGCGTGCTTCCAGCCGCGCCATCACTTCGGCGGCGACAGCGAGCCCGGCCACGATGATGTCGGCGCGCGCTGGGTTGAGCCCGGGCACCTGCTGGCGTTCTTCAGGCGTCATGTCCAGCAGCTGGTCGAGAATGTGCTCAAGGTCCACCCTCGGCACGCGTGTGGCGTGCACCGATTGGGCGACGGACATCCCCTGTCGGGCCAGATGCATCTCGCCAAGGTTGGTGAACGAGCCGCCTGAGCCAATCACCCGGGCACCACGCCAGTTGCGCACGGGGAACGCGCGCTTGATCTCGCCTCGTATCGCCTTTCGCAGGCGACGTACGCGCTTCCGGTTCACACCCTTAGAGAGAAACTCCTCGGTCAGCCGCAACGCCCCGAACGGGAGCGAGATCAGGCGTTCGAGCAATCCATCCGCACTGAGCGCCAACTCCAGGGAGCCTCCGCCGATGTCCATGACGACGGCACGCCCGACGCCCAGTTCGAAGTGCGCGAGCGCGCTGAGAAAGGAGAGCCTGGCTTCTTCCTCGCCGTCGAGCAGTCGCACGCGCAACGTGGCTTCGCGGCGGACGAGGTCGAGAAACTCGGCGCGGTTGCGCGCGTCACGGACGGCGCTCGTCGCGACGGCTTCCACGCGATCCGCGCCGAGCTGGCGCGCGAGGGTTGCCATGCGCACCAGCGCGTCGGTCGCCCGCCGCATCGCCGTGACGGACAGGGTGCCCGTCTCCAGCAGCCCCGCGCCCAGCCGCGGCTGATCCTTCATTTCATCCACGACCCGAATCGCCCCCGTCTCGGTGACGTCGGCGACGATCTGCCGGATCGAGTTGGATCCGATGTCGATGGCAGCAATGCGCTGCGCCGCAACAGGACGCGTGCCGTCGCGCGGCATGTCGCGGACGAGTTCAGGACGGGCCATGCAGGAATGGTTACCGTATGCGCCGCGTAATGCCAGAGATGGTCTGCCGACTACCGGGTGCGCCGCCGAACCGGTATCATGGCGCCGCGCCACGATCGGGAGTGGCGGCAATCCGTATATCCACTTAGACGTGGTGCGTGGCACTTCGCCCGCGCAACGCAGGTGGTCACCTCTTTCTGGTCGAGACCGATGCTTCGCTCCATCCTGGCTCGCGTGGCGCTCGCCACCCTTGTTCCTGCTGGGCTGAAAGCGCAGGGCGTGCCGACTCCCGCTGCGTCCACGAGCGTGGTCCTCGTGCGCCACGCTGAGAAGGCGGCGGAGCCCGCAAGTGATCCGGTGCTCTCTCCAGCAGGCGTCACGCGGGCAGCGGCGCTGGCGGCGGTGCTGGCAGATGCCCACATCGATGTGGTGATCGTGACCCCGACAACCCGCACCCGTTCCACCGCGGCTCCGCTTGCGGTGCGCGCCACCATCACGCCCGAGGAGATGTCGCCCCGCGGTGGCGTTCCGGCCCATGCTGCCGCGGTTGCGCAACGCATCCGCACCGGCCTCACCGGGCGTCACGTCCTCGTCGTCGGACACAGCAACACGATCCCCGCCATCGTTCACGCACTCGGCGGGCCATCGATGCCCGACCTGTGTGACGCGCAGTACTCGAACCTCTATGTCGTCGAGATTACGGCAGCGGGGCAGGTGTCGCTGGTGCGGTCGACGTACGGGGTGGCGGATGCCCCGGACGCAGGGAGCTGCGTCTCGATGAAGAAATGACCACAGCGTCTCATTGCGGAGCCTTTCGCTCGTTTACCGCGCGATTGAATCGCTCCTCCGCGTGGTGCTTGATCGTCTTGCCCTCCGCGAGATACACCGCGTCCTCAGCGATGTTGGTCGCGAGATCCGCCACACGCTCGAGGTTCCGGCTCACGAGGAGCAGTTCGAGCGCGGTGGCGATGGTCCGGGGGTCGGCCATCATGTGCGTGATGAGGATGCGGAACACTGAGTCGTGCAGGGCATCCACCTGGTCGTCGCGCACGCAGACCTCGCGACCGAGGGCTCCATCGGCACGGATGAATGCGTCCAGTGCGTCGCTCAACATTTGCCGCGCGCGGAGCATCATGTCCTCGATCTCCGGCACCTTCGGCACGGCGGCGTCGGTTGCGAGCAGCCGGAGCACGGTCTGCGCGATGTTCACGGCGTGATCGCCGACGCGCTCCAGGTCGCTCGAGATCTTGATCGCACTGACAATGAAGCGCAGGTCACGCGCCATGGGTTGCTGGAGCGCGAGAAGCGACACGGCGGCCTCCTCAACTTCGAGTTCCAGTTCGTCGATGGCATTGTCGCCCGCCAGTACCGCCTCTGCCTTGCCCTGGTCCCGATGGGTGAGCGCGTCGACGGACAGGTCGAGCAACGACTCTGCGCGCTCGGACATCTCGAGCAGGTTGGCCTTGAGGCCGGCAAGCTGCTCGTGAAAGTGGCGAAATCCGCTGTCGGTAGGACTCATCCGAACCTGCCCGTGATGTACGCCTCGGTCTGTGGATCCGAGGGCGCGGTGAACAGCTGCCGGGTCGCGTCGATCTCGACGAGGCGGCCAAGATAAAAGAAGGCTGTGAAATCGGACACGCGGCCCGCTTGCTGAAGGTTGTGAGTCACGATGACGATCGTGAGCTCCGCACGGAGCTCGTAGAGTAGCTCCTCGATCTTCTGTGTCGCGATGGGGTCGAGTGCGCTTGCCGGCTCATCGAGAAGGAGAACTTCCGGCTCATTCGCGAGCGCGCGCGCGATACAGAGCCGCTGCTGCTGGCCGCCCGACAACCCGAGCGCACTCGACCGGAGACGGTCCTTCACCTCATCCCACAGCGCGGCGCGGCGCAGTGAGCTTTCCACGATGAAGTCGATCTCCGCGCGGGAGTGCGAGCTGTTGATGCGCGGCCCGTACGCGACGTTATCAAAGATGGACTTGGGAAACGGGTTCCACCGCTGAAACACCATCCCGACCTGCTGCCGCAGTGACGACAGGTCCATGTCGGGCGCGAAGACGCTGCGTCCGTCGAGGCGGATATCCCCAGTGTGGCGCACCCCAGGCAACAGCGCGTTCATGCGGTTGATGGAGCGCAGGAACGTCGACTTCCCGCATCCACTCGGCCCGATCAACGCGGTGATGGCCCGCGGCGGGATATTGAGCGTAATGTCGTGCAACGCCTGTTTTTCTCCGTACCAGAAGGAGAAGGCGTCCGCGGCGATGGCGCCGGCATGCGGCGCGCCGGAGACCGCGTTCGGGATGCGCTTCGCCGCAGCGTTCATCCGAACCGCCCGGTGATGTATGCTTCGGTGCGCGGGTCGCGCGGCGTCGTGAAGAGCGTTTTTGTTGGCGACAACTCGACCAGGTCACCCATCAGCATGAAGCACGTGTTGTCGGAGACGCGTGCTGCCTGCTGCATGTTGTGGGTCACGATCACGACGGTCATGTCGGCGCGCAACTCATAGACCAGCTCTTCGACACGCTGCGAGCTGAGGGGGTCGAGCGATGCCGTTGGTTCGTCAAGGAGCAGCACGGAGGGCGACGTGGCCAGTGCGCGCGCGATGCAGAGCCGCTGCTGCTGGCCGCCCGAGAGTCCGACGGCCGTGGTGCCCAGCCGATCCTTCGCCTCCTCCCACAGCGCGGCGCGCCGGAGTGAGCGCTCCACGATGACGTCGGTGTCCGCCCGCGATGGGGCCGAGCGCCCGAGCACGCGCAGCCCGGCAGCCACGTTGTCGCGGATCGACATCGTGGGGAAGGGGGTCGGCCGTTGGAAGACCATGCCAATACGACGCCGTAGCGAAGTCGGGTTCACGCCGGTCTCGTAGATCTCCCGGCCATCGAACAGTACTTGGCCATCGATGCGGGCGCCGGGAATCGTCTCGTGCATCCGGTTCAGGCAGCGCAGCAGCGTCGATTTCCCGCAGCCGGACGGCCCGATGATCGCCGTGACCTGCTTGTCGCGAAACGCAATCGTGACGTCACACACTGCGCGCGTCGCGCCGAAAAAGGCATCGAGTCCGCGCGTGGCGAGGCGCACGCCGGTCTCCGGCGTGGGCGTCGCATCCGCGTGAAGCACCTCAATCCGCGGCAGCGCCAAAACGTGCTCGAGTGACGTAGCGTGCGACAAGGCTGACGAGCAGGACGAGGAGAAGCAGCACGAGCGCGCCCGCCCACGCCTGGGCGTGCCATTCGTCGTACGGACTGATCGCGTACGTGAAGATCTGAAGCGGAAGCGCGGCAATGGGCTCATCAGGTCGCAGGGACCAGAACTGGTTGCCGAACGCCGTGAAGAGCAGTGGCGCGGTCTCACCCGCGATGCGCGCGATGGCGACGAGGGCACCGGTGACGATACCCGGCAGTGCAGTCCGCAGCACGATCGTGAGCGATGTGCGCCACCGCGAGTAGCCAAGGGCGAGCGCAGCTTCACGGAGCGACACCGGTACCAGGCGAATCATCTCCTCGGTTGCGCGCGTGACGAACGGAATCATCATGGCCGCGAGCGCCACCGCACCCGCGAGCGCGGAAAAGTGCCGCACAGGCCGGACCAGCAACTGCCATGCAAAGATGCCGACGACGATGGAGGGGAGGCCGTTCAGTACGTCCGAGAGGAAGCGCACCACCGTCGCGAGTCGGGTGCCTCGGCTCTCTGCGAGATAGAGGCCGGCGCCGATACCGATCGGAAGGCCGAGCAGCGACGCGAGGCCTACGAGCATGAGGCTCCCAACAATCGCGTTCGCCATTCCGCCACCGCTCTCACCGACGGGCTTGGGCAGGTTCGTGAAAAAGTCGAGCCGGACGTACGCGGCACCCTGTCGCAGCAAGTGGAAAAGAATCAGTAGCAGGGGAAGCGTCGCGAGTGCGGCGGCCAGGTAGACGAGTCCGAGCATGACGAAACTCACCACGCGTCGCCGGCGCAGCGTGCGCCGGGTACGCTCCGCGAACGCAACCTGCCGCCCGCTCGGACGCTCATTCCGCACCATGGCAGGAGCGGTCACGCGTGACCCTCCCGTCCCATGCGCCAGACGAGCCAGCGTGCAATCGCATTGACGACGATCGTCAGCAGCAGCAGTGTCGCACCGACAGCCATCAGTGCGGAAAGATGCAGATCGTTTGTCGCCTCACTGAACTCGTTCGCGATCAGCGAGGCCATTGTGTAGCCTGGAGCGAACAGCGAGGCGGCCACCTCGTGCCGGTTACCGATCAGCATCGTGACGGCCATGGTTTCGCCCAACGCACGACCGAGCCCGAGGATCACCGCGCCAATAATCCCGGAGCGCGCGTAGGGGAGCACCGCGTGCATGATCATCTCCCATCGAGTCGCGCCAAGCGCCAGCGCGGCTTCGCGCTGGGAGCGGGGAACCGCCAACAGCACTTCGCGCGTCACCGACGAGATGTAGGGAAGCACCATGATCGCCAGGATCAACCCTGCGGCGAGCATGCTCGGCCCATAGGCGGGACCGGAAAAGAGCGGTGTCTTGCCCAGACCCAGGGTGCCGGCCAGGAAAGGCATCAGGTGCGCGCGGAGAAAGGGTACGAGCACGAAGAT
>JBKJKH010000444.1:0-4620 GCA_046597595.1 Gemmatimonadaceae bacterium | reverse complement strand
CGAACCTGGTCGGGGCGGCACGCTCCACCACCTCGAGCACCGGGGTGAAGTCGAATTCCAGCGGGACATCGAACCGCGAGAGCTCAGGTCGCGGAGGCTTTGGCCCTTCCTCCGCCGCCTCGGCGTTGGAATTGACGCGCGACGGAGAGCGTTCCCGAGTGCACGCCGCCAGCGCGAGGAGCGCGAGCGCACACACGACACGGGACCGCGTCCGAGCTCCGGAAATGGTCATCAGGTACCGGGAAAGAGCATCTCGTAGTAACTGAGTGGTACGCTGCGAGACTTCGCGTCACCGACGTGCCGGAAACCACATTTTGCATAGAACGGCCCGGCGCCCGCCGGTGCATCATAGGCGTCGAGCCGGATCGCACCAGCCGGCCACGCAGCCGCGATTGCCGCCATCTCCTCGACACACCGCCGCCCAATCCCCGTGCCCTGGCTTTCGACGCGTACGGCCATGTCGGTGAGGTAAAGGGGGGTCAGGGCCGCGCTGAAGTACGACTTGTCGACCGCCCGCGGTTTCCGTGCGCTCAGGCGGAATGTCGCAATGATCGCACGTCCGTGCTTCGCGACAAACACGGAAGAGGTCATCAGCTGGCTCAACGTAGCTTTCTCGGTGCCGACCGCCGACCAGTGACCGTCCCCGAAACGCGCGGTGAGTGCACGAGCGATCTCCTCCTTGAGCGCGATCAATGCCGGAATGTCGTCCGGTGTCGCACGCAGGAAGGTGAGCCTCATCCGGAAGAATATACGAAGATGCCCATTGCACCGACAAAAACGCCGGCAGCATCTTCCGTGCAGTGAAACGCGTTCGCCACTCTCGATCTCACATGACTGCTTCGCATCACGAGCTCGTCCGCAACCCTGCCGCCCGCATCGCGCCGACGCGGCGGCTCGCAAGCCTGCCTCCGTACGTGTTCGCCTGGCTCGACGAATTGAAGGCCGTCGCGCGAGATCGCGGCGCGAACCTGATCGACCTGGGGATTGGCAGTCCGGATCATCCTGTCCCCGACGCCATCGTTGAGGCGATCGCGAGCGCTTATCGCGATCCGGCGCTGCATGGCTACCCGCCATTTCGCGGAACCGTCCGCTTCAGGGAGGCGGTCGCCCGGTTCATGAAGAAGCGTTTCGGTGTCGAAGTGGATCCCGAACATGAGGTGCTCTGCGTCAGCGGCGCGAAGGAAGCTGTTGTGCAGGCAACCATGGCGTTCGTCGACGAGACCAGCTCTGTCATCGTTCCCGAGATCTACTACCCGGTGCATGCACGCGCAGCGCAGCTCATTGGAGGGCGGGTCGACCACATCCCGCTTCGTGTGGAACGGGGATTTCTCCCGGACCTCGATGCCGTTCCCGCGGGCGTCCTCGAGCGAGCGCGGTTGCTCATCCTCAATTACCCGCAGAATCCGACCGGTGCGGTGGTGCGCATTGCCCTGTACGAAAAGGCCGTCGAACTCTGCCGCCGTCACGGCATCGTGCTGCTGTCGGATCTCGCGTACAGCGAGCTCACGTTCGATGGTGTCGTCGCACCAAGCGCGCTTCAGGTGGATGGCGCGAAGGATGTGACGATAGAGCTGCACTCGTTCTCGAAGTCCTTCAACATGGCCGGCTCGCGGATCGGCTTCGCAGTAGGCGGCCGAGAGTTGATCGACACGCTCTACGCCGTACGCACCAATGTCGGGTACGGCACACCGGAGGCGATCCAGACGGGCGCAGCGCTGGCGCTCGACCGGGCGGGCGAACTCATCTCACCCATTGCCCGCCGGTATCAGGAGCGCAGGGACGTGGTGATCAACGGCTTCAACGCGCTGGGATGGAGTGCAACCCCTCCGGAAGGCACGATGTTCGTGTGGCTACCGGTACCGAAGGGCTTCACGTCGCAGGAATGGACGCAGCACCTGATCGATCACGCCGACGTCGTCGTCACGCCCGGCAATGCATTCGGAGCCGGAGGGGAAGGATTCTTTCGCGTGGGGCTGGTCGCAGAGACGACTATACTCGCCGCGGCCATCGAACGACTGCGTGGAGCTGGAATACGGTTCGCGACATGAAGAGGACGGCTGAAACACTGAGTTCGCATTCGTGCATTCCACGTATTCGAGTTCCTGACACCGCACTTTCCTCTGCGCCCTCTGTGATTCATGCAGTTGGCGCTCTCGCCGTTCGCCTCCGACGGTTTGTTTTTGCAGCACCCTGCTAAAGATCGAGCGCGCGCTGAATGCGTTCTGCCACTGCGTCGGCAGCATCTGCCGCCTCGATATGGCGCACCGCGCCGAATTGCTGCTCATAGCGGGGAATGGCGTTGCGATACCCCTCACGCACGGAGCGCTGCTCGCTCGCTGACTCGTAGCGCTCGGCCGTCAGCCGCGATGCGGTCATGCGGGCTTGTGTGGCTTCCACCGGGACATCGAGATAGAACGTCAAGTCGGGCTTGAGTGCAAACCGGTTGATTTCCCCGACCCAGTCGAGGCCGAGCGCCATGCCCTGGTACGCGAGCGACGACAGCACATAGCGATCACACACGACCCAGCGCCCCTGCGCGAGCGCGGGCTCGACGATCGCCTGCACGTGATCCATGCGATCCGCGGCGAACAGCAGCGCGAGCGCCCGCACGTCGAATGCGTCGTCGCTCCCCGTGGTGTCGACCGTACCGTGATAGGAGCGATTCGGGCCCCGCAGTCGCTTGTCGAGCGCCAGGCGGATCAACGCTCCCGCGGGCCCCGCCGTCGGTTCCTTCGTCGCCAGCACCAAGGTGCCCGCGGCACGCAGGTGCTGGACGAGAAGCGCCGCCTGCGTGCTCGATCCCGCGCCATCGATCCCTTCGATGACGATGAACTTTCCCGGCGTCATGGCTTGTCCGGCCGCTGCCACCGCATCGCCATCAGGTACAGCGGCACCGACACGGCAGCGAGGTACACCACCATGGCCACCAGCGGGTTCGTGCCTAACGAACCCACCAGTGCCGACATGTTGAGCGGCACGTCCCATGCGCGCACGGAGAGGCCCGCAAGCACCACGCCCATGATCGCGCCACCGGCGATGAGCCCGGACGAGAAGAGCACTCCCGGCCCTGCATCAGTGTCCGCCGAGTCCTTCACACGCAGGCGGCGGTCTGCCAGCCAGCGCACGATGCCGCCCATGAACATCGTCGCGGAAGTCGAGATCGGCAGGTACACGCCCGTCGCGATCGGCAGCGAGGGAAGGCCGAGCACTTCCATGGCGATGGAAATGAACGCGCCGATGAGAATCAGCCCCCACGGGAGGTTTTGCGCGAGTATCCCGTCCACGACCAGGCGCATGATCTGCGCTTTCGGCGAGTCCAGCTTCTCGACTTCCTTGCCGTCCCAGTTCTTCGTCTCGCGCCCGCCGATACCGGGATCCACCACGTACGCGATCGATCCGTCCTGCCTGACGAGATACGCACCCTGCGGCGCGGTACCCGTCTGCTCGGTCAACCGGCCGAGGCGGTATTGCTGGCCATCTGGTCCGGCACGCGTGCCTGCATCAAACGTGTTGACGACGACGCCGGGATACGCCTTTGGCACGATCGTCGTGCGTGCTTCATTCAGGAACGTGATGATCCAGCCGATGACGAGCGCGCTCGTCACCACGCCAAAGAACAAGCCGATCTGCTGCCGTTTCGGAGTCGCGCCGATGAGATAGCCGGTCTTGAGATCCTGCGAGGTTGCCGCAGCGACCGCCGCAGCAACGCAGACCACGCCGCCAATGGTCAGCGCAAGCACCCGATCATTCGCGGTCGTCCAGCCGACGGCGAGAAAGATCAGTGCCGTCATCAATACGGTCGCGACCGTCATTCCGGAAATCGGGTTTGCGCTGGCGCCGATTGCTCCCGCAATCCTGCTCGAAACAGTCGCGAAAAGGAACGCAAAGAACAGCGCGAGAATTGCGCCGAAGATGTTGATGTTGATTTGCGGAAGCAGGACCATCGCGGCGACGAGCACCAGCGAGCCGACGGCGACGACACTCATCGGCAGGTCGCGCTGCGTGCGCCGGGTATTCGCCTCCTGGACTCCCCGGAAATCGCTCAGCCCGCGGCGCAACGCGCTCCAGATCGTGGGCATCGCCCTGCCCAGCGAAATCAGCCCGGCTGCAGTGACAGCCCCCGCTCCGATGAAATAGATGTAGTTGTTGCGGATTGTCGCCGCATCCATGTCCCGTATCAACTGCGTGTCGTACGGCAGGATCATGGTCGTGAGTCCGGCGCCGAACAACTTGATCGTCGGGATCATCACGAACCATGCGAGCAACCCGCCCGCAAACAGGTAGCCGGAGATCTTTGGCCCGATGATAAAGCCCACTCCCGTGAGCTCGGGGCTGATCTCCGCGCGGATTTCACCGACGAGATCGCGCCGCCCTCCTGCACCACTCAAAAAGAACGCCTTGCGCGGCACCTCGGCCCACAGCTTCGCGCCGCTGTTCAGCAGCTTGTAGAGCGCGCCCAGGCCAAAACCCAGGAACACCATCTTCGCCTGCGTACCGCCTTCCTCCCCCGCGATCAGCACCTCGGCGCACGCGGTGCCCTCCGGATACTTGAGGTTCCGGTGCTCCTGCACGATCAGGCTGCGCCGCAGCGGAATCATGAGCAGCACGCCGAGCAGGCCG
>JBKJKH010000436.1:0-7792 GCA_046597595.1 Gemmatimonadaceae bacterium | reverse complement strand
GGATGGCCATGACGTACGCGCGCTTGAGGTCCGCGTTGTCCTGGGCGACCTCGCGAATCACGACACCGAAAAACGCGTCCCCGACGACGTCGAGCTTGCCCTCCCGCTGTCCCGTCTCCGCCAGCGTCACGAGTTCGTCGAGCAGCCGCGACTTCACGTTCACGTTCTTGGTGCTGTCGAGCTGAAAGAGCAGGTCGGCGACTGAACCCTTCGGGGCATTTCGCGCGCTGAAATCGAGATATTCGCCGGCATCTCCCTCGCCACCGATCGTCTGCATCGACAGCGAAGGCCGTGGCTCCACCGATTCTACTCCGCTCGGCGGCGTCATCAGCGTATTGATGCCGACGGTCGCCCGCGGCGTGTGCACGGCGGGACGCGCCTGCTCGACCGGCACCTCGATCGTCGCCCGTACGCTCTTCGCGTCGAGCGCCTTCAGCTTCTCTTCGAAAGCCTTCCCGGCGCTCCCCGGTATCGGCTCGCCCGCCAGAATTCGCGCCACGCCCAGGAGGTCGCCCGGCAGCGCCGCCTGATCGATCTCGACCTCGTTCAGCGCATGCCCAACGAGCTGCGCGGTCAGGTCCTGGACGCCGGAAAGCGTCTCGGGGACGATCTCGTCATTTGCGTACAGACGCCATTCGCGTGACGCAAGCGTGACCGCACCGTCGCGCGAGGCCGTGAGCGCAGCACGCAGCGCGACCTTTTGCTCATCGATGGCATCCCCCTGATTCAGGAGAAGCCACGTGAGGCGCGCAAAATGCTGTGCGAAGGTTAGGGCGTGATTCATATGCGGCAGCGGCGCCCCGGCCTGTGTAACGGCGGCCGGTGAAGGACCCTCAAATTAGGCCGCTGCTGCGACATACGCCAGCGAAATCCGGCCTCTTTCGCAGGCCGGTTCGCAGACTGGCAGGGCTCGCAACCCACGACGAGATTATTCTCCTTCCCTCCGGCATTTTTCCCCACATGCGCAGTCCTCAGCTTTCCCGGCGCAGCCTCGCGGCTACGCTCGTCATGGTCGTCGGTGCGGTCGCGTTCTACCCCGCGGTCCGGCATCACACGCTTGGCGCCCAGGTCCCGGCGTCCCCGGATTCAGCCTTGCTCCTTCGCGACGTCGCCGCATTGTCGGCAGACGCCATGGAAGGCCGCGGCAGCGGAACCCCAGGCAATGACCGGGCGGCGGCGTACATCGCGCGTCGGTTCGAGCAGATGAAGCTCGTCGCGCTCGTGCGCCGGGGTGACGCTGCGACGTGCGCTGCGGACTCGTCAAATGACTTGTGCGTGCCCGGCTTTCTCCAGCCGTTCGACGCACGGTCGGTCATCACGGCACACGCGGGACCCGGCTCGAACAGCACGCAGAACGTCGTTGCGCTCGTGCGAGGGCGTGACCCGGCGCTCCGGAACCAGTATGTTATCATCGGAGCCCACTTCGATCACCTCGGACGCTCCCCGCAAGGTGCGATGGACCCGGACAAGGGCGACGCCATACGCCACGGCGCCGATGACAACGCCTCCGGCACCGCGATGGTGCTCGAACTCGCGAGGCTTTTCAAGCGCTCGCCAGCGAAGCGATCGATCGTCTTCGTGGCGTTCAGCGGCGAGGAGCTGGGGCTTCTGGGTTCACAGTGGTTCGTGGAGCACTCCCCGGTATTGCTTGATAGCGTGCAGGCCATGCTGAATTTTGACATGGTCGGCCGCCTCCGCGACGATCGGCTCACGGTCTACGGCGTGGCGACCGCCACCGAGCTTCCGGCGCTGGTCGACAGCGTGAATACCACGCCAGCGCTTGCACTCCTCGCGCAGGGCGACGGCTTCGGCGCGTCAGACCATTCGTCGTTCTACGCGAAGGGGATGCCCGTGCTGCACTTTTTCACCGGGATCCACGGGGAGTATCATCGCGCCTCTGATCAGGTGGCGTTGATCAATGCCGGCGGGATGGCAAAAGTAGCGGGGTTTGCCGAGCGAGTCGCGCGCGCGCTTGCTGATCGTCCGGCGCGGCTGACTGCGGTTCGCGCCGTGGCCTCCGCACCCACCCGCGGCGCACGCGAGGGCACCAGCGTCTATCTCGGTTCCATTCCCGACATGAGCGCGGTCGACGTCACCGGCGTTCGCCTCATGGGGGTGCGCGCGGGCAGTCCCGCCGACAAGGCGGCGATGAAGGAGGGCGACGTGATCGTGGAATTCGCCGGACAACCCGTAAAGGACCTGCAATCGTATTCCGATGCGCTGTTCGCGAAAAGGCCTGGCGATGTCGTGACGATCGTGGTCATGCGCGCCGGAGTGCGCGTGCCGCTCGCGGTCACACTGGGGAAGCGCGGGAGCTGAGCGCACCATTGCGCGCCAGGTCCTGCTCCGCGGCGAGGGGATTCTGGAATGCGCGGTCGGCAACCAGGTTGTGGATGCGCTGGTCGTACGTGTGGTGCGTGCGCACGAACTGCTCACCGCGCCCGATGATGCGGGCGCGCGCGGCGTCATCGGGGAGATATCGTGCGATCTGTTCGAGGCAGTGCGCGGGATTGTCGTACCACACGCAATGCTCCCCTTGGCGGAGCAACGTTGCGACCCCGTGGCTGCCTTCGCCGAGATAGAATGCCCCGGCAAGGATGGCCATCCACGTGCGGTCGGAGGTATAGCTGTGCGGCCCCGCGGCGCGACCGTGGTTGATGCCGAGCACCACTTTCGAGCTGGCACACACGGCGGCGAAGTCTCGATGCTCAACCGGCCGGCCACCCCAGTTCAGCGGCTTGGCCCATTCCTCCCACCCGAGGCCCCACACGCGCACGTGATGATGTCGCGCAATCTCGAGCAGCAGCGCTGCCCGGCTCGCATCGTAGGCGGTTCCGATGAACGTGACATCCGCCGCAAATCGCGGCTCCGGAAGCACCGGGCGAATCATGATGTCCCCTGCCGCGGGGAGGAACTTTGCCTCGCGCCGATGTGCCTGCCATTCCTCCTCGAAGCCGGTGACGAAGAATGCGCCGGCAACGTGCGCGACCGAGAGGATGTGGGCGATGTCGGGGCGGCTGGTGTCGCGATGCCACTGCGGATCGTGATACCACATCGCGCTTGGCACGCCGCGCACGATGGCGTCGACGGTCTCGACGTCCAGTGCCATGCACTTGGAAAGAAAGACGAAGTCGGGGCTGAAGCGGCGTGCCTGCGTCCGGATCCACGCCTGCGTGAACCGGCGGCCGATCCGCCGCTTCGTGCGGCGGTCGTCGAGCAGCAGCGTGTCATGACCCGCGCGTCGGAAGGCCGCCTCGACGGCGGCTTCCATCCGCCACGGATTCGCACTCCCGATCAGCAATACGCGCACGCGACATCCTCCGTCAAAGCGCGCCGCTCCGCAAGTGGCGCCGCCCGCCGTGGCGCCGACAGCCACACCGCGTGAGCCTCCACTGTTGGTCGTCGTCCGCGTACACGATCCCGCTCCCCGACACACACCGCTTCCCGATCGAGAAGTACGCGCTGCTGCGCGAGCGCGTGATCGCCGACGGCATTGTGCCTGGCGCCCGGATGCACGACCCTCCGCGCGCAGCGCGTGAGGACCTGCTCCTCGCGCACACGCCCGGCTACATCGACCGGTTTTCCACCGGCACGCTCGACGCAGGCGACATGCGGCGCATCGGATTCCCCTGGTCGCCCCAGCTCGTGGAGCGCGCGTATCGCGCGGTCGGTGGAACCGTGGAGGCCACGGCGGCAGCGCTGGTGCATGGCGTCGCGATGAACCTCGCCGGCGGGACGCACCACGCGTTCGCTGATCATGGCGAAGGATTCTGCGTCTTCAACGACGTAGTCGTCGCAATCCGGCGACTCCAGCGCGATGGGCGCATTGATCGCGCCCTGGTCGTGGATCTCGATGTGCACCAGGGCAATGGTACGAATGCGCTCTGCGCCACCGATGTACGCATCGTCACCTTCGACATGCACGGGCGCCGCAATTACCCGTTCGCGAAGGTGCCTGCCTCCTTTGAAATTGAGCTCGAGGATGGCGCTGGCGACGACGAGTACCTCACACGCCTCGGCGACGCGCTCCCGGGCATCCTCGCCGAATCGCGGGCGGACCTTGTCGTGTACCTCGCAGGCGCAGACCCCCACGAGGGAGACCGCCTCGGCCGGTTGCGACTGACTGCCGACGGTCTGGCGCGCCGCGATGAGATGGTCCTGGAGCTTTGCCGAAGCATCGGGGTTCCGGTTGCGGTGACCATCGCGGGGGGCTACGGCCACGACATCAACGACACCGTCGCGGTGCATACCAGGACCGCAGGAATCGTGGCGCGCTACGCGCTCCGGGCTGGCTGAGGGCCGCGTCCGCAGAATGGCGTTAGCTTTCCGTAGTGCCTCTCCCCATCCCCGTCCCCCGCGCTGAAGGCTTCACCCAGTCCACGCCGGTTCCGCTGTACTGGGCCATGCACGGCAAGGCGGGCGCGCCCCGGCTGCTCGTGCTCCATGGGGGACCGGGTGCGCACCACGACTATCTGCTGCCACAGCTGCTCGCTCTGGGGGAGCGATACGAACTCATCTTCTACGATCAGCGTGGCGGTGGCAGGTCGCGTACGGACGACCCTGCTCCCGTTACGTGGCGCGTTCTCGTTGACGATCTCGAGCGCGTCGTCAGTGAGCTCGGGCTCGAGAACCCGTCGATCGTGGGGTACTCGTGGGGAGGCATGCTGGCCCTCCTGTACGCGCTCGCCGCCGTCAACACGGCGCTCGACGGAGATCCGCCGCGGGTGAATTCCAGCCCCGCGCGCCTCGCACTTGTTGACCCCGCGCCCATCAACCGCCAATATCGTCGCGAGTTCGAGGAGGAATTTTCCCGCAGGCAGAAGGGGCCGGCCGTCCACAAGTTGCGTGACGAGTTGGCGAGTTCAGGCCTTCGCGAGCGGGACCCTGACGCATTCAAGCAGCGACAATTCGAACTGGCGGTTGCAGGATACTTCTACGATCCTGCGAACGCCTCGGGGCTCACTCCATTCCGGGTCACGGGACGCGTGCAGCAATCGGTCTGGGAGAGCCTGGGTGACTTCGACCTGGAGCCGTTGCTGGGTGCGCTCGATGTGCCGTCGCTGATCGTGCACGGCCGCGAGGATCCGATACCGCTCGCGTCGTCTGAAACGGCAGCACGGGCGCTCGGTGGAGAACTTGTCGTGCTCGACCGCTGCGGACATGTACCGTATGTGGAGCGGGCCGACGCGCTGTTCCCCGCCTTGTTCGACTTTCTTGCACGGACGGAGGCCGCCGACGGCTCCCCTCTCAACACGGTGTCGATTCGATGAACAAACCGCGCGCTTCGTCCCTCAGTATGCGCCGATATGAAGAAGTGGCCCAGGAGCATGTGGGCAGCTTCGACCAGGAAGGCAAGACGTACGATGTCTCGGTGCGTATCATCTTCGACGGCATCGAATATGTCGGGCGGCTCTGGTTCATGGAGGAGTCGTGGGAAGACGCGGGTGCCCCTGATCGCGCCTCCCTTCCCGGTCGCACCCCCGATGAGGTGCTCATCCAGGCGAAGCGGCTGACGGTGGAAGAGTTGCGCGCCCGGCTTCGCCGCGCGCTCGCGGAGAAACGCCGCTACAAGGGCCTTCGGCGCGCGACCGACGAAATCATCTCGAAGATCCGGTATCTCAATCAGGTGGTGCTTTCGATGCGCGCCGGTCTTCTCGATGTCGAAGGTGCCGCGCATGAGCTGGACCTGACAGAGGTGCAGTTGCACGACTGCGTCACGCGGCTACGCGAGTTTGCGGGCCGGGAGGAAGAAGAGAAGATGAAGCCGGCGCCGGAGCGCTAGCCGTTCGGGTATATATTTCCCTCATGGATCCCCGTACCGCCGCTCATGTCCTGACGCAGATCGGCGCGTTGATGGAGCTTCGCGGCGAGAACCAGTTCAAGACACGCGCGTACCAGTCTGCTGCGCGCGCGGTTCTCTCCATCGAGACCGACGATATCGGCCCGATGCTGCACGCCGGAAAGCTCGACAAGGTTGCGGGCATAGGCCCCGCCACCCTGTCGGTGCTGCGCGACCTCGTCGAGACAGGAGATTCCGAATACCTCGAGCGCCTGCGCGAAGAAACGCCTGAGGGCCTGCTCGAGATGCTCCGCGTCCCGGGGCTGGGGACTTCGAAAATCCACCAGATCCATACCGGGCTCGGAGTCGATACGCTCCAGGAACTCGAGGAAGCAGCGCGCGACGGACGGCTTGCGAAGCTCGCGCGATTCGGGCCGCGGACCGCCGAGAAAATCCTCAAGGGAATCGCCTTCCTGCGCGAGACCGGGGCGTACGTGCTCTATCCGCACGCGGCAGCGGAGGGCCGGCGGCTCATCGGAATGGTTGCTGGGCATCCCGATGTCACGCGGGCAACCATCTCCGGCGATTTGCGGCGCCGGCGGGAAGTCGTGCGCGAGATCGTCGTGGTCGCGGAGTGCCGCGAGGGCGTAGCTCCGGCGGCCGTGGCCGCGTCGCTCGGGCGCGCCCCGGGCGTCCGTGACGTGACCGGGGGCGGGTCACCGTCGCCGCGCATTCGACTCGTGGACGGTACGCTGCTCGACCTGCACTGTGTCACGCCCGCAGAGTACGCCGTCGCGCTCTGGCGCACGACAGGAAGTGCCGAGCACGTCACCGGAGTCTGCGACGCCGCAGCGGCGCGCGGCATAACGCTCGGCGAAGTACGCGCCATGGGGAGCAGCGGAGTGCTGCGCATCGATAGCGAAGATGCGCTCTACGAAGCGTGTGGCCTCGTGTACATCGCGCCGGAATTGCGTGAAGGTCGCGGCGAAGTGGAAAGTGCGGCTCAGGGCGCGTTGCCATCCCTTATCGAGAACAGCGACATCCGGGGGGTGCTGCACTGCCATTCCCAGTATTCCGACGGTGCCTCGACCATTGCCGAGATGGCTGAGGCGGCACGCGCGCGCGGCTGGAAGTATCTGGGCATTTCCGATCACTCTCAAAGCGCCTTCTACGCTGGAGGACTGGATCGCGAGGCGATCATCCGTCAGCATGAGGAAATCGATCGCGTCAATGCCTCCCAGACAGCGGTGCGCGTGCTCAAGGGGATCGAGGCAGACATCCTGCCGTGCGGGCGCGTGGATTATGACGAGGCGACCCTCAACAGTTTCGATTATGTCATCGGTTCAGTCCATTCGCGTTTCGGGATGGGCGGTGTGCAGATGACAGAGCGCGTGCTGAAGGCGCTTGACGATCCGCACCTGACCATCCTCGGACATCCCACGGGGCGCCTGCTGCTCACGCGCGAGCCGTACGCGCTTGATGTCGAGGCGGTGATCGAAAAGGCGGCCGACAAGGGCATCGCGATCGAGCTGAATGCCGACCCGCACCGGCTGGACCTGGATTGGCGATATCTCAAGTCGGCCAAGGAGCGCGGTGTCGCGGTGGAGATCGGACCGGACGCGCACTCGACACATTCACTCGACAATGTCGACTTCGGCGTGGGCATCGCGCGGAAGGGTTGGCTCGGCCGCGATGACGTGTTGAATGCGCGCGACGTGGACGAGGTGCTCGCCTTCGGCGCCAGGCGGCGCGCCCGGGGTTGAGGCCGTGAAAAAAGTGGCGGGGAAGCTCGTTGCGAAGAAGGCGAAAGTGCGGCGCATTCCTCGCCCCACACCCGACTACGCGGCCCTCGTCTTCGACAGACTCGCTGCCATGTATCCCGACGCACATTGCGAGCTCGATTTTTCCTCGCCGTACCAGTTGCTCGCCGCCACGATCCTCAGCGCGCAGTGCACCGACAAGCGCGTCAACATGGTTACGCCGACGCTCTTCGCGCGCTATCCGGACACCGCG
>JBKJKH010000382.1:0-4176 GCA_046597595.1 Gemmatimonadaceae bacterium | reverse complement strand
CTCGAATCCGGGGATATCCGGGTGACGACGAGGTCCGGCAGGGATGTCATAGTTAGAGTTGGAGACGTCAGCGCAACGCGCCGACACGGCCGGCAAACACAATCCGGCCTTCCCCCTGAAGTGACGGCAGCCAACGGTCGTTTTCGACCCTCAGGCTCACCATGACATCCCTGCCGGACCTCGTCGTCACCCGGATATCCCCGGATTCGAGGCCCCACGTCCGCAACAGGACGCCCGACGCGACGGCACCTGTCCCACACGCGAGCGTCTCCCCCTCCACGCCCCGCTCGTACGTCCGCATCAGCCAGCGGCCAGGCGCACCGGAGACAAAATTCACGTTCGCCCCAGCGGCCAGCTGCCTGAGGTTCCGGAGAGATCGCCCGCGCTCCATCAGCGGCACCCGCTCGATATCGTCCACCAGCACGACCAGGTGCGGTACGCCGGCCTCGGCAAAGCCAATCCGCCGCTCGCCGGCCTCGAGAACGGTCGGAAAGTCGGCTTGGACCCCGACGACTGGCTGAAGGTCAATCTGAGGGTCGGCGCCGACCAGGCGCGCCTTCACCAGTCCAGCATCCGTTGCAATGCCAAACCCCTCTCCCGACGCGGCGGCGAGTTCGGTCGCCAGCCGAGTGGCGCAGAGGGTCGCGTTGCCGCACAGCGAGGCGATGGAACCGTCGCTGTTGTGATAGCGGATGGTCACCGCCGCATCACCCTGGCCTGGCTTCAGCAGGACGATTCCGTCGGCGCCTATCCCGTTGCTGCGATGGCAGATAGCTTGGATGACCTCAGGTTGCTCGAGGTCTACGCCGCGACCATCGCGCGCATCGAAGAAAACGAAATCATTCCCCGAGCCCGTCAGCTTCCAGAATTCACGACCGGTCAACCACGTCAGATCGGTGCTCACGTTACCGTATGCCTAGAGACGCCCGGATATGGACCACCACCGCAACCGCCACACCATCCAGATGGCCTCCCACATGATCTTGCGGGACATCTTGCTCTCGCCTTCCATGCGATCCGTGAACACGATCGGGATCTCGGAAATACGGAACCCACGCTTCCACGCGCGAAAGTTCATTTCGATCTGGAATGCATATCCATTCGACCTAACATCACTCAAGTCAATGGCTTCGAGGACCTCACGGCGAAAGCACTTGAAGCCGCCGGTTGAATCCCACAGGCTCATGCCCGTCACCCCACGCGCGTACGCATTCGCGCCATAGCTCAGCATCAGCCGCGCAATCGGCCAGTTCACCACGGTCACCTTGCCGTTCCGGTACCGGCTTCCCAGCACGAGGTCGGCGCTCTCGATCGCATTCAGGAACTGAGGCAGGTGCCCGGGGTCGTGCGAGAAGTCGGCATCCATCTCGAAGATGAAGTCGAACCTGTGCTCGAGCGCCCACCGGAAACCGGCGACATACGCGGTACCCAGGCCGAGCTTCCCCGCCCGGTGAAGCACGTGGACGCGCGCATTTTCGGCCGCAAGGCCATCGGCGATGTCCCCGGTGCCGTCGGGCGACCCGTCATCGACCACGAGCACCTGAAGGCGCGCATCCTGAGCCAGGACGGCCAGTGCGATTCTGTGAACATTCCGACGCTCGTTGTACGTCGGAATGATGACCAGGGCGCTTTCAGCCACTCGCCCCCTGGCGCCGCTCCAACACCACGCCGGCGACGAGCATCAGGATGGCTGCGCCAAGCGCGAGCAGCGTCACCAGCTTCCCCTTTTCAAAGGCGGCATTCGTGAATTGCAGCTCGACTGCGCGCGCGCCGGGGGGCAGCGGAACACCCACGAGAACGAGGTCCGCCCTTCCCACCGTCACGGCCTTGCCGTCGACCGTCGCCTTCCACCCGGGGTAGTAGTTCTCCGAGACGACCAGCGCACTTCCCTCCGGAGCCGGCGCACTCAATGCCAGCGAGATCTTTCCGGGCTCGTACTTCGTGACGCTCACCGTGACAGAGGTGGGCACAGGGAGCGCCGTGAGCCGGGCTGGCTGTACCGCTGCGGCCGTATCGAACAGCGCCACACTCGAGACGTCGAACCGTGAGTCGAGAATCGTGGGCAGCACCTGCTCATCGGTCCCCTTCACGATCGCCGGCGTCACCCAGGCAAAGGGATTATCTCCTGGAACCTGGTGCAGGTACACCATGGTGCCGAACGCATTCTTTGCCGGACCGGCGACGAGTGTGGCGCCGTTGACGAGCGGGACGGCGCTGTTGCTCATTACATAGCGAAGGTTCGTCAATCGCCAGAAGTTCGGATTCAGGAGCTGTCGGTAGCCGCCGCTCGCGGCGGTCAGGACATCATACCGGCCAATCTGGTTTCCGTGGTATCCGAGCAGCGAGCGCACGCCGTGCGACATGAGGGCGTCGCCAGTCAGGAACGGATCTCTCCCTTCCCAGACGGCAAAGACACGCCCCGGCTGCGGCTGCTTCTTCAGGTACTCGATGACCGGATCACTCGCAAAAACCTGTGACGCGGGCGCCGAGAACTGCCAGTAGATGCGATCGATGCTCCAGAGATCGAGGGCGACGATGGCTGCAAGAAGCCACGCGCCGCGCGCGGCCGCGAGTTTCCCATTCTGCACGACCCACAGCACACCCAGCGCGGCGGCGGCGAACAGGAAGACGCGCAACGCGCCCAGACTGAGTGCGGACGCGCCCGCCGCCACTCGCTCGTACCGCTCGGCCGGAGCAAAGCTCTCGGCGAGATTGGTCAGGGCACCCGTAACGCCGAGGAGCGCCAGGACAGCGGCGGTGACTCCCCATCCGATGAGGAAGCGCTTGCTGACCTCTCGTGCCAGCAGCCGTTCCGACCCGAGGGCGGCCAGCACGGCAGTCGCGAACGCGCTCACATAGAAGATCGTACTCGGTGCGCGGAAGAACTTCGTTCCCGGAACGAGGGCATAGACCAGGCGATAGAACCCGGTGTTGCCGCCGAGCGCCCAGAGGGTCGCCACGATGAACATGAGCGCCCAGAACCAGACCGCCCGGCGCCTGTTCTTTCCTGAGGATCCGAACGCCGCCGACGCGAGAATAAGTGGAACGATGCCGAGATATTCACTGTGGAAGTGAATCCCGTTGACGCCCCAGTAGTTGTCGAGAATGCCCGTAAACTGCGGGATGATCGTGTTGAAGAGCTCGACGGGTGGCATCGAATACGACACCGCATGCTCGTAGCCGCCGAGCATTCCCCCGGAGCGCGGCGACCACGGCACGTATTGCATGACAGGCAGGTACTGCACCGCCCCCATCGCCATGCCGACGCCAACGGCGGCAAGCGCAATCGCCAGGCGCTTTGTGCCCTCACTCCGCGGAAGCCGGTGCTCGGGTGTGCCGAAGTACGCGAGATACAACGCGTAGACGCCGCTCACGAGGAGCATGTACTGGAGCAGCTGCGGGTGCGGGCTGAGCACAGCAAGTCCCACCACAATCGCGAGAGCGCCCCATGCCCACATCCGCGCGCCGCGGATGCCGTGATGCATGAGGAACAGCGTCAGCGGGAGGAGCGCGCTGACAAAGAGCTTGCCGTCATGCCCCGGCGAGACGAGGGACGCAATCTGGCCGCTCAGCATGTACGAGAGCGCACCGAGAATCGAGGCGGCGAAGCTGATCCCGATCCGGCGGAGGAACAGGAAGGTGAAAACGCCGGCGAGGAAAAGATGGATGATAAATCCCCACGTCATGGCCACGTCGGTGGGGAGGAACATCCGGAGCAGGAACGTCGGATAGAAAATGTCGCCGTGCATCGCATCGATGTACGGCATGCCGCCGAAGAGATACGGATTCCAGAGTGGAAAGCCGTTCCCCGCGCGCAGTGATTGTGCGGCGAAGTCGCGAAATGCATAGCCCGCGATGAACTGGTCACTCCTCGGGTTGACGAGGAAACCGCCGCTAAATGCGGGATACGCCAGGAGCAGCGTGGCGATGGCGCATGCAAGGACCGCCCACAAGAGCGGGCGGCGCGGCTCGGGGAGTCCAGCCGCGTCGTCAGTTGGCATCAGGGATATTCGGAGTGGAGCGAACGCGACGGCGCGTCGCGATGAGCATCAACAGGCCCGGCCCAAGCTCGACGAGCGTGAGCCAGAGGCGCGAGGTAACGGCCACCACCAGCGCCTGCGGGGCCGTCGCGAGGCCGAGACTCTGCATCAGCGGAATCATCGTCATCTCGCGAAA
>JBKJKH010000369.1:0-7637 GCA_046597595.1 Gemmatimonadaceae bacterium | reverse complement strand
ATTCGCTCGGGCTGGTGCCGGAAGATGAGCTGATCGCCATTCTGGGCGTGGTCGCGAGTGGCCGCGCGGCCGACGTCTTCACCGCGGTCGAGCGTGTTGCCGATGGCGGGACCGACTACGGCGTTTTTCTCGCCGGGCTTGCGGAGACGTTGCGCGCACAGCTCGCGGTGGAACTCGGCGGCGTCCCGCCCGATGCATCCGATCGGATGCGTGACGCACTGACGGAACGTCGCGGTCGCCTTGCCGCGACTGACCTCCTGCGCATGCTCAACGCGATAGGCGAACTGGAGCCGCGCTTCCGGCGCAGCGGCCAGCAGAGGCTGTTGATCGAGACCTTGCTTGTGCGCCTCTCGCTGATGGACCGGACCATCGCGCTCGAGGAGATGTTGCGCGGGCTGGCAGGCGCTGCCGGGGGCGGAAGCGACGGGGGCGGAAAGACCGAGCCGAGGGCGCGCCCCTCGCCCGCAACACCAACGCCTCCCGTGCCTGCTGCAGGGGAGCGTCCGCGCCGCGAGTCGAGCGCGACGCCGGTGGATCGCGTCGAGGCACTGCCTGTCCATCGTGAGCCACGTCCGCCTGATCCACGTCCGCCCGATCCTTCCCGGGCACGGCACGCTTCGCCGCCAGACCTGAATGCCCTTACGGCGATGTGGGACGATGTCGTCGCAGACCTGCGCGCCGCAGGGAGGATGATGCTCGCCACGGTCCTTGCGCAGTCGCTGCCAGTGGCGGTGACTGCCGCCGGCGCCGTCATGGTTGATACGGGCGACGAGGCGGCCGAGCACGCGTTCGAATCGGGGAAGGACATCATTCTGGCGGCGCTGCGCGAGCGCGCGCCCGGGGTCACCCGCATCGCGATCCGGCGTGAAGGTGCGCCGCCCACCCAGCCGGCACGCCGCATCACCGAAGAATCGGTGCGCGAGGAGCGCATCGCGCGGCTGCGGAAAACCGATCCCGTGCTGGCGGCGGCATTCGACGAGCTGGACCTCGACCTTCTCGACTGAGCGCGCTCGCGCCCTGTTCGCACAGACGTCCAAGTCCTAGTTTTCAGCATGGCCGATTTCATGAAAATCCTTCAGCAGGCGCAGCAGGTGCAGGGGCGCCTGCAATCGCTTCAGGACGAACTGGCACAGAAGACGGTGACGGCCAGTGCGGGTGGCGGCATGGTGACCGTCGAGGCGGACGGGAAGGGCACCATTCGCCGCATCAAGATTGAACCGTCCATCGTGAATCCGGCGGACATCGAGATGCTGGAAGACCTCGTGCTCGTCGCGGTCACGGAAGCCCAGAAGAAGGCTGCTGCCCTCGCGCAGGAGGAGATGGGAAAGCTCACCGGCGGGATGGACTTGCCCTTCAAGCTCCCGTTCTGACGTGTCTGCGATCGATGAGCTGGCGACTGAACTGGCTCGGCTCCCTGGGATCGGCAGGAAGACGGCACTGCGGTTGACCTATCATCTGCTGAAGCAGCCGGCGGAACAGAGCCGGCGCCTCGCCGCCTCGCTTGCGACCCTCGCGGAGCGCGTTCGTCCGTGTACGCGGTGCTTCAACCTCACCGAGGATGCGCTGTGCGTGATCTGCCGCGATGCGCGCAGGGACGGCGCCATTCTCTGCGCAGTCGAGGAGGCGTCAGATATCGGCGCGATTGAGCGCGCGGGGGAGTTTCGCGGTCACTACCACGTGCTGGGCGGCCGGATCTCTCCGCTCGATGGAGTGGGGCCCGAGGATCTGACGATTCCGCAGCTGGTCCAGCGCGCGTCGGCAGGGGAGGTGCGTGAAGTCATCATCGCGACGAACCCCAGCCTCGAGGGGGAGGCGACGGCGCTCTACCTCCAGCGACAGCTGTCGGGGATGCCGCTGACAGTCTCGCGCATTGCGCGTGGACTGCCCATTGGCGGAGACCTCGAGTACGCGGATGGCGTGACCATCGCGCAGGCTCTTTCCGCCCGGCGGGAGATGCGATGAGCCTGCGCTCGCGGCGATTGGCGCGCGCCGAGCAGGCGCGCGAGGACCTGCGCAGCACGCGGCGCGCGATGCGCCTCCGGCACACCGTGCGGGAGGTCCGCTATGAGCTCGCGAGGGGCCCGCGGATGCGGGGTCCGGGACTCGTCGCGGTGGGTTTCATGTCGGGAATTGCAGCTGGCGTGCTGCTTTGGAGCCGCCAGCAACATACTTTCAAGCGCGGGCTGTTCAGCCGGAGTTCCTTGCGGCGGCTGGCTGCGCTGGGCTATCTCAGCGGTCGACCGTCCCTGGAGACGGTCCGGCTCCTGCGCGATTACGTTGCCTGGGAGCCGCGCGCGGCGCTCCGGCGCCGTGGCGAGCAGGTGCTCCGCCGCGTTGAACTCAATCTCACGTAGGGAAGGAATTTCGTATGTCGCCTGTCGGTGCAGCGACGTGGTCCTTTACCGAAGACGATTTCGGTGCGATCACGACCTCGCTTCAGCGTTTCCTCCACGATTCCAACGCGCGCTGCGCGCTGCTCGTGGACCGCTCGGGCCAGCTCGTGGCGACGGTCGGTGAGCAGCCGACGTTCGATCCCACCGCGTTTGCGACGCTCACCGCGGCGGACTTCAGTGCCAATGACCAGCTCGCGAAGCTCATCGGGGAGAACGACTTCAACTCGCTGTTTCATCAGGGCGAAAAGGAGTCGATGTATCTCGCGGACATCGCCCGGCGCATCATCCTCTGCGTGCTCTTCGACAACCGGACGACGCTCGGGCTCGTCCGCCTCAAGATGAAAGTGACTGTGGACGAACTCACGAGGCTGTTCGAGCAGGTGTTTGCACGTGGTGCGAGTGAGTCACAGCAGCCCGGCATTCTCATGGGCGCTGATGACGAAATCGACAAGCTGTTCCAATAAGAGGATCACGCCATGTCGATGATCAATTACGCGTCGCGCGAGATCAACTGCAAAATGGTCTATTACGGACCAGGCCTCGGCGGCAAGACGACGAACCTCGAGATCGTGTACGGCAAGGTGAAGCCGGAGACGCGCGGCAAGCTCATCTCGCTGGCGACGGAGACCGAGCGCACGCTGTTCTTCGATTTCCTCCCCGTCGATCTCGGCACCATTCGCGGCTTCAAGACACGCTTCCACCTGTACACGGTGCCCGGGCAGGTCTACTACAATGCCAGCCGCAAGCTGATCCTCAAGGGCGTAGACGGCATCGTGTTCGTCGCCGACTCGCAACTCGAGCGCATGGAAGCCAACCAGGAGGCCATGCAGAACCTGTACGACAACATGGCCGAGTACGGGTACGACCTGACGAAAATGCCGTTCGTCATCCAGTACAACAAGCGCGACCTGCCGAACGCCGCGCCCCTGAAGGATCTTCAGGCAGCGCTCAATCCGGGCTGGGAAGTCACGGACGCCGCGAAACAGCGCCTCACGCCCGATCCGAGCCACGCTGGCGAGAACCTCGTCGAACAATTGCCGACCGGCGAATGGATCGAGCGCGCGCAGTACATCGAGGCAGTCGCCGTCACCGGCGAAGGCGTCTTCGATACTTTGCGGGTCTGCAGCAAGCTGGTGCTGAAGACGCTCGCCTAGGCGGGCGATGCTGAACCTCCCGAACGCGATCACGCTGAGCCGCATCGCGCTGGCTCCGCTGGTCGCGACCCTGCCGCTCGTCGTGCGGTGGGAGGCGCGGCTGCTGGCGTTCGTGCTGTTCCTGATCGCGGCTATCTCCGACGGGCTCGACGGGGCACTCGCCCGCCGCCGCAACGCGATTACGGAACTCGGGCAACTGCTCGACCCGCTCGCCGACAAGCTGCTCCTGATCGCCACGCTTGTTCCGATGTTCCATCTCGCCGGCTCCCGCTACGAGTGGGGGCTGCTTTCTCCCCACGTGCGGCAGACGATCGACGGGGCCTACGGCGTAATGGCGCGCGAGCATTCCACGCCAGGATCCGAAGCGTTCCCCTTTCCCACGCCATGGGGTCCGGTAGGATTTCCGCTCTGGATCCTCGTGATTGTCATGGGGCGCGAGCTGCTGATGACGGTGTTTCGCCAACTTGCCGCGCGACGTGGCGTGATCATCGCCGCCATTGGCCCGGCGAAATGGAAGACGGCGATGCAGATGATCTGGATTGGCGCGGCGTATTTATGGTTTACGTTGGCCACACTCGCGAGCGACCGTGGCTGGAACGGTCCGGCGTGGCGCTTCGGCGCCCACCTGCTGGGGTTCATTGGCATCGCGAGCATGTTCGTCGCGGTCACGCTCACGGTGTATTCGCTCTGGCTGTACATCAAGCGCTACGGACACGTGTTCCGTGCGCATTGAAGTCCTGACCATCGGTGATGAGCTCCTCCTCGGCTACACCGTGGACACCAATGCCGCGCATCTGGCGCGCGAGCTGGCGGCCTGCGGCGTCGCGATCGTGCGCCGTGCAACCGTGGGGGACGATGCCACCCTCATCGCGACCGCTGTCGCTGAGGCGTTAGGCAGGAGTGACGGGGTCATCACGACGGGAGGCCTCGGCCCAACCAGTGATGACCTCACCAAGCCGGCCATCGCCGCGCTCTTCGCGCGTGAGATGCGTCTCGATGCCTCGATTCTCGAAGCGATGCGCACGCGGTGGAAGGATCGCGGGTGGCCGGGTGAACTGCCCCTCGCGAATCACCAGCAAGCCATGATCCCCGAGGGTGCACGCATCCTCACCAACAACCACGGGTCGGCCCCTGGGATCTGGCTCGAGAACCAGGAGCACCGGTGGGTGGCCATGCTCCCCGGCGTGCCGCGCGAGATGCGCGGTATGCTCGCCGACACGCTGCTGCCGTTGCTGAAGGAGCGCGTCAGTTCTGCTGACGGCGTCGTGCGTTCGCGCACACTGCGCACCACGGGCATCGGCGAGTCGGCGCTCGCGGACAGTATCGCCAGCGCGGGTGCCCACGCCCAGGGCGCGACCCTGGCGTACCTCCCGTCATTCTCCGGTACCGACCTGCGTCTCACCGTACGCGGCCGGACGTCTGCCGAAGCGGATGATGTGCTCGCCGCAAACGTCGCGCGCCTCGCCGCCGTCGCAGGCCTCTTCGCGTACGGAGAAGACGATGCTGACCTCGCTGCCGTCGTGCTCGACCTCTGTCGCGCGCGTGGCGTCCACATCGCCGTCGCCGAGAGCTGCACAGGAGGGATGCTTGGGATGCGCCTCACGGCGATCCCCGGCGCGAGTGACGTGTTCCTGGGTGGCGTGCTCGCGTACGACGACCTCGTGAAAAGCAGGCATCTCAGCGTGCACGCGAGCGAGATCGCGGAGCATGGTGCAGTGAGCGAGCCGGTGGTGCGGGCGATGGCGAGCAACGTGAAGATGAGGTTCGGTGCGGAGGTCGGCATTGCGATCACCGGCGTGGCGGGACCCGGAGGGGGCTCGCTGGCGAAGCCGGTCGGCACGGTCTGGATCGCCGCGGACGTTGGCGGTGACGTGCACGCGCGACGCCTCAACCTCATCGGCGACCGGCACGAGATCCGCCAGCGCGCAACGCAGGGCGCGCTCGATCTCGTACGCCGACGGATGCTCCCTTCCGCCTGATCACCCGGAAACTCATGCTGGACCGCGGGATGCGCGGCGCCGATATTCCCGCTCCCCTCCGCGGAGCTGGATGAGCACCTTTTTCTTCAGCTGCGCCCTGCTTGGCGGCGCGGTGCTGGTCCTGCAGCTGGTCCTCGGCCTCATTGGCGCCGGTCACCATCACAGCGACGCGGGCCACGCGCATGTCGGCGATTCCCACCTTCCCGACGCGCTGGACCTGTTCAGTATTCGCGCGCTGTCTGCTGCGCTCACGTTCTTCGGCTTCGCCGGCCTCGGGACGATGGGGCTGGGCCTGCCCTGGTTATTCGCCCTCCCTGTGGCACTGATCGCCGCGCTGGCGGCCGCGTATGGCGTCGCCTTTCTCATGCGGTCGATGCTTCGCCTGGAAAAAGACAATACTGCCTCTATCGCCGAGACCGTAGGCACCACGGGGACCGTGTATCTCGGTATTCCCGCTGCGCGCGGTGGCGTAGGCAAGGTTCACCTCGTGCTGCGCAACCGCACCCTCGAGTGCACTGCGGTCACCCCGGAGGGCGCCCTCGCGACTGGAACGCCCGTGCTTGTGATCGACATCGTCAATGACGACACCGTTGTCGTCGTTCCCCATCCTCCATCGGCCGAGGAGCCGACCCATGATGCTCCCTGACGTCCTTCCGCTGCTCCAGGGTTCGATCCTCCAGGACCTGCCCTTCGTGGCCTTCGGCGCGCCAGCCGCCGTGATCGTTGTCCTCGCGAGCGTTGCAGCGCTGTTCGTGGCGCGCTACCGGCGCTGCCCCGCGAACAAGGTCCTGGTCATCTCCGGCAACGTCGGTGGCGGGGAGAATGCGCGTTGCATCTCCGGCGGCGGCGCGTTCGTGTGGCCCGTCATCCAGGAATATGCGTATCTCGGCCTCGAGCCGATCCAGATTGACATTCCGCTCAAGGACGCGCTCTCGCTCGAGAACATCCGCGTTGCCGTGCCGAGCGTGTTCACGGTCGCAATCGGCACGGAACCGGAAGTCCGCCAGAACGCGGCAATCCGCCTGCTCGGTCTCGCGCACGAGCAGATCAAGCGTCAGGCACAGGACATCATCTTCGGCCAGCTGCGCCAGGTCATCGCGTCGATGCGCATCGAGGAGATCAACCGCGATCGCGATGGATTCCTGCACAAGATCCAGACTTCGCTCGAACCGGAACTCAAGAAGATCGGCCTCGTGTTGATCAACGTGAATATCACCGACCTCAAGGACGACTCGGGGTACATCGAGGCGATCGGAAAGAAGGCGGCCGCCATCGCCGTGCAGCAGGCACGCGGAGACGTCGCCGAGCAGGAGAAGCTGGGCACCGTCCGAGTCGCCGAGGCGGAGCGGGAAAAGGTCGTGCAGGTCGCCAACGCGACCAAACTGCGCGAAATCGGCACGCGCGAGGCGACACGGGAGCAGGCCGTCCGCATCGCCGAGCTGGAGAAAGAGCAGGGCATCGGCGAGCAACGCGCGCTCTATGAGCAGGAAGCGAACATCAAGAGCGCTGAGCAGGAGAAGCGCGTGGCGGTCGCCCGGGCGGAAGCCATCGCGATCTCCGGGGAAACGGAGTCGCAGGCGATCATCGTTGCCACGCGCGCGCAACTCGCGTTGCGCGAAGCCGATGCATATCAGCTGTCGACGACGCGCCGGAACGAGGCGGAAGCGATGGTGAAGGAATCGCAGAGCAAGGCGATGGCGCGCGCAGCCATCGCCGATGCGGATCGCGTGGAAGCAGAGCGGCGTGCCCTGGTCGAAGCGCCTGCGAAGGCGGAGAAAGCACGCACGATTGTTGAGGCAGAGGCGGCTGCGGAGCGGCGCAACATCGAGGCACAGGCAGAAGCGAACGCGATCTACCTCAAGCTCGAGGCGCAGGCCCGCGGAGAGTACGAGATTCTCTCGAAGAAGTCGGAGGCGCTGAAGGAGCTCGTGGCGGCCTGCGGTGGCGCGAAGGACGCGTTCCGGCTGCTCATGGTCGAGCACGTCGACAAGCTCGCGGAGACGTCAGCGTTGGCGATCTCAAATATCAAGTTCGACAAGATCATCGTGTGGGATAGCGGCGACGGGACCGCCGCCCCGAATTTCCTGCAGGGGATGACGCGCTCGCTCCCT
>JBKJKH010000331.1:0-4154 GCA_046597595.1 Gemmatimonadaceae bacterium | reverse complement strand
AGCTGACCCACATGCCGCATCGAGTGCTCCGCCCCGTGCACGAGGCACCCGATAACCGTCGAAGGAAGTCGCGCTCGCCCTACAGCACGGAATTCACTCAACGTGGACGGATCGATGGTGCGTAGCTCCGCAACTGCGGCCTCGACTCTGGCGTTCAACGCCGCTAACACCGGCGCCACGTCCGATTCGAGTGCAGCAGCTCCTTCCAGCTTGATTGCCGCGAACTGCTCCGGTGACAATGCCTCGCCGCGCGCGTATGTGAAGAGCCGATCTATAACACCAGTGATATGCCTCACGTGAAAGGCGACCGATGCCGCCCCGCCCGGCCGCGCGTTCCAGTCTGCAAGCGAGAGTGACTCGGTGAGTTCGCTCACGCTCTCGCGTACCTGCAACAGGATGTGCGCAACAGGCTGCAGAAGATCGGGAACGCCCTCGACGGGCCCGCGCTGCCACCACTCGGTAGTCTGCACTCGTCTCACTCAGGGTTGCCAAGCGGGATCAATCGCCACATCACCTCGCAGATGCCCCACTCTTCTCTGGATAGAGCGAAACCCTGATGTAGTTCGCCGTATCCAGCCACCGCCGGGCCGCTTCGCCAATGGACACGCCACTGAGCCGCTCGACGAGCGCCCGGTTCGAGAGCACGGCTGCGGGATCCTCGCCCGTCTGGTCATGAAATGCGATCTGGCTCAACCAGTAGGCATTCTGCCGAAGCGCCGTTTCTCGCCCACGAAGCTGCGTCTCCCGGACCTTCGCGAGGACTGCAGTGTCCGCACCCGCGCGCTTGAGCGTATCGACATATGCGAAGATCGCGCGCACCAGCTCGTCCGCTCGCTCCGGCGACGAGCCAAAATCGATGACGAAGGAATACTCGCCGCGTGGAATACGGCTCGGTGACGCGCTCACGCTCACACCGTACGTCCCTCCGAGATCCTCACGGAGCCGCTCGCGCAGGTTGATCGTCAGTACCTCCGCCAGCGACTGCAGCAGGTACCGATTGACGGCCGTGTATTCGAACGGGCCGGTGAACACGAGCTCGGTCCGACTCTTCGGCTCGAGGCCGCGCCGCACGTCGCGCTGCACCACTCCCCGCGGAGGCTGCATGCCGAGGTCGCGCCAGGTCTCCTTTCGTTTCAGCGATGGGAGTGTGCCCAGATAGCTCGCCGTCAGCGCCCGGAGCGTATCGGGATTGAGGCTTCCAACGAACACGAACGTGAAATCGCTCGCATCGGCAAAACGCTCGCGGTAGAAACGCATCGCGGGGGCGAGACGGAGTTCCGAAAGGCGCTCCGCGGTGAGCGGCCGGGCGCGAGCATCGTGCTGCGCCAGGGTGACCTGCAAGGTGTCCTCGAACGCGGCTTCGGGACTCGCGCCACGGTTCGCCAGCGCTCCACGCAGGTTGCTGATGAATGCGTTGAACGCGCTCGTGTCCATGCGTGGTGCGGTGAACAGGAGGTTCGCGAGCTGGAGTGCGGTCTCGATGTCACGCGGCGCCGCGCTGCCCCGAAGTCCTTCCTGATCACGCCCGATGAACGGCGAGACGCCCGCGGCGATCCCCGCGAGCTTCTTGCGCAGCTCGGTCTGGTTGAACACACCGAGCCCGCCCAGCTGCACGAGGGGCGCCGAGACACTGGCCGTGAAGAAGTCGGCATCCGGTGCGAGCGAAGCCCCTCCGGGCGAATACGCGGAAAAGAGGATCTCGTCGGCCTTGAAGTCCGTGGGTTTCACGATGACGCGAACGCCGTTTGCCAGCGTCCATTCCTGTGTGCCCAGGACAGCGTTCGCGCGCTCCGAAACGATTGCGACGGGCGATGGGCGCGCACCAAACAACGGTGCGGTGCCCGAGGAATCCACATAGGCGACGATGGTCGACTGCTTTGCGCGTGCGAACACCGAACGCAATGCCGCTTCGGCAGGCAACGGCACACCGGTTTTTTCCGGCGCGCGCGCGACAACTACGCGATTTCGATCCGTGATCCACTCGCTGGCGAGCCGGTTGACCTCCGTCACGCCGATGCCGGGTAGAAAACGCTGCGTGAGCGCGAACTCCACGCCGATGCCCGGATACGGCGCGTTGGAGAGGTAGTGCGCCACGTACTCTCCGACATAGTCACTGGAGTTCGTCTTGTCGCGCTCCGCGTAGGCACGTTCCATCGCGCGCAGCATGTTCGCCTTGGCGCGCTCGAGCTCTCCCGGAGTAAACCCGAAGCGATCGACACGCTCGGCCTCGGTGAGCACCGCCAGAAGGCCGCGCTCGATCCCGCCATCCGCGACGCCTGCGCCGAGCGCGTAGACCTCCTTTTTGCGCACGAAGCTTCCCTGTCCCGAAAATGCCTCGAGGAAGGGTGCATCGGGGCGACGCGTGATCTCGGCAAGCCGGTCGTTGAGCATCCGGCCGTACAGGCTCTCGATGAGCGCGCGCCGGTAGTCGCGTCGCGTGACCTGAGTGCGCGGCGGCTGTTTGTAGTAGACGAGCACTTCCGAGCCGGTCGCCTCTGCGTCGCTCGAGATGACGACGAACGTCGAATCGTGGTCGGGAATCGCGAACGACGTACGGGCAGGGGTTGCCGGCTGCCTTGGAATGCTGCCGAATCCTTCGCGAATGAGCTTTTCGATCTCGCGGCGATCGAAATCACCGACCGCAATCACGGCCATCAGGTCGGGACGGTACCAGTCCCTGTAAAAGCGGGTGAGTGCGGCCGGAGCGAACGTCTCGAGCGTCGTGCGCTCGCCGATCGGCAGGCGGTCGGCGTACCGGGAGCCACGGAAGAGCACCGGGATTTCACGTCGTTGCATTCTGGTTTCGGCGCCCTGTCCCAGGCGCCACTCCTCAATGACCACGCCGCGTTCCTTGCGCACCTCAGCCGTATCAAAGCTGATGCCTCGCGCCCAGTCCTCGAGCATCGTGAACGCGGTCTTCACTGTCCCGAGGGAATCCGTCGGGACCTGCAACTGGTAGATGGTTTCGTCGAACGAGGTGGAGGCGTTGAGGTGTGGGCCGAAGCGCATGCCCATGCGCTCGACGTTGTTGACGAGCTCCTGCTTGCCGAACCGGCGCGTGCCATTGAACGCCATGTGCTCGACGAAGTGCGCAAGCCCGCGCTGGTCGTCTGCCTCGAGCACGGAGCCGGCATTCACGACGAGCCGCAATTCGGCGCGCTTCTCCGGGCGGCGATTCTCCCGGATGTAGTAGCGGATGCCGTTCGAGAGCGTTCCGACGACGACCGCACTGTCCCGCGGGAGGGGGTAGGCCAGGGAATCGGCAGGCATACCGTCTTTCCGCACGGCCTGTGCGCCGGCGGACAGGGAGCTCGCGATGACCAGGCAGGCGGCAGGAGCGAATCGCATCATGAATCGTCAGGCAACGGGTGTGTGTTGTGACAAGATAAGCCCGGGGCACCGGGGCCGGAAAAGCGCACTCTGGACTTGCACATTCGGCATTTCGATAGGAGATAGAAGGCGTGGAGCACACAGCGATCCCCGAACCGGTCCAGCTTCCCCGCGCATACGCCGCGCTCGAAGGGGGGCCAGTCCTGACCAGCATCGATCCTCGCGTGTTCACCGCACGCTATTTCGGCGTCTGCATGGCGTGCGGATTCTGCAGGGATCGGTGCTGCGAGCACGGCGTGGACGTCGATCGCGTGACGGCGTTGCGAATACTCGCGCGCGCGCCGGAACTCGAGCCATTCGTGGGCAGTACCTCCGACCTGTGGTTTGGTCCCGAGGAAGTGGACGAAGAGATGCCCGGGGGGACGGTACGCCGAACCATGGTCGTGAATGGGGCGTGTGTCTTCCTGAATCGATCAGGGCGTGGGTGTCTCCTGCATGCGTTCGCCAACGAGCGAGGCGAAGACTACCACGCGCTCAAGCCCATGATCAGCGCCCTCTTCCCGATCACGTTCAACGATGGGTTGCTCACCATCGCCGAGGAGGTGGAGGATGGAACGCTCGTGTGCCTGGGCGATGGGCCGACGGTGTATGCAGCGGCCCGGGCGGAGCTCGCGCACTACTTCGGGGATGCCTTTGTCATCGAAGCCGACCGGATAGGCGCCTCCGTCGATCCGTCCGCCCCGGTTACGATCGCTGCCAGGTAGCGCTCCGCGCGCGCGCGGATGCCGCCAATGGCGCGCTGATGAGCGCGAAAAGGATTTTGA
>JBKJKH010000387.1:0-2919 GCA_046597595.1 Gemmatimonadaceae bacterium | reverse complement strand
GCGAGGCCGCGGTCACCTGCGCCATCATGAACCCGGAGTTCACACCGGCGTCTGGCGAGAGAAAGGGCGGGAGGCCCTGATTGAAGTCCGGATGCACCAGGCGATCGGTGCGCCGCTCCGACATCGTCGCGAGGTTCGTAAGCGCGATCGCGAGATAGTCGAGCACCATCGCGACCGACTGACCATGAAAGTTGCCGCCGCTCAACATCTCGCCGTCCTCGAAGACAAGCGGGTTGTCAGTGGCCGCATTGCATTCGCGCGTCACGACGCCCTCGGAGAATCGCAGGGCGTCGAGCACCGGGCCGTGCACCTGCGGCATGCAGCGGAGGCCATACGCATCCTGGACGCGCGGATCTCCCAGCCGGTGCGACTCACGAATCGCGCTGTCCGCGAGCAACGCGCGCAGCAGGGCAGCAGATTCGCGCTGTCCTTCCTGTCCGCGCGCATCGTGGATGCGTGCATCGAATGCGACGGGGGTGCCGAGGAGACCATCGACCGTGGCTGCGCCAGCCACGTGGGCAGTGCGCCAGAGGCGCCAGGCGTCGACGATTGCCAACCCGGCAACTGCGGTGTGCGCCTGTGTGCCGTTGATCAGCGTGATCCCCTCTTTCGGGCCGAGCACCACGGGCTCGAGCCCGGCCTCGCGGAGGAGCGTGTCTGCTGGCGCGCTCCTCGTTGCGTCGGAGAGCGTGCCTTCTCCAATCAGGGAGAGGGCAAGATGCGCGAGTGGCGCGAGGTCGCCACTTGCCCCGACGCTTCCCTGCTCCGGAATCGGCGGCGTGATGCCCGCATTCAGCATCCCGAGAATCAACTCGACCAGGACCGGACGGGCTCCGGAGAATCCCTTGGCAATCACGTTCGCGCGCAACAGCATCATGGCGCGCGTTTCCCGCAGCGGAAGCAGCGGTCCCACTCCTGCCGCATGGCTGCGCACGAGGTTCACCTGCAGCTCCGCCAGTTTCTCCGGGGGAATCGCGTACTCGGAAAGCTTGCCGAAGCCGGTCGTCACGCCATAGACAGCGTCACCGCTCTGCGCCGCGCGTTCCACGATCGCGCGGGTCCGGAGCATTCGCTCGCGCGCCTGGGGGAGCAGTGTGACGCGCGCGCCGTGCACAGCCACCGCATGCACCGCAGCGGGCGTGAGTGAGTTGCCGTCCAGCACGACCGTCGATGTCATGCGGGAAAGTTAGTCGCTCCGGAGACATCTGCGAACTACTTTTTGCCGCAGGTTTACGCAGGTGGCCGCAGGTCCTGGACGCTGTTCGATGATATCCGTCTCTTGAACTCGGGTGCAGGCCCGAAATTCATCAGCATGCCGAGTTCGAGTCTTGACGCACGGAGAAAATTGATGACCTGCGCAATCTGTGCACCATCAATCGCCTTCGCTGCCTTGATTTCCACAGCAATCCGACCGTCGACGAGCAAGTCGGTCCTGAAGAGACCAACACCGACTCCATCGAAGCGGACGCATTTTCGCAGTACCTGCGTTGAACTGCGCAAACCTGCGGCCACAATTCCTCGCGGCACCGTCATACCTGCGCGTACCTCATCGAACCACCGCCGACCGCTCTACCGCCCCGAGTACGTATTCTTGTGGTAGTCGAACTTGATATCCGGCTCGGCCTTCAACGCGATGAAGAAACTGAATGAGACGGCACCGTTTGGTGCCTGCGTGAATGCGAAGGTAGCACGCCAGTCATGCAGTTCACGCTGGAGCGAGACAATGTGGCTTGCAAACGCGGAGCGCTCGAAGTCATAGCTCGTCTGCCACTGCGCCGTCCACTTCGGCGTGAGGTTGAAGCCCATCTGGGACGACAGGTTGGTCACGGGCGGCGGGGTGTAGACAGGACCGCCCGGTGTCGTGAACACCGGCACGGAGACCCCGCCAAACCGCGACGGATCGCGGAGACAATTGTCGTAGTCGGCGGTCGGCAAGCCACGAAAAATGTCGCACACGGCAGTATTCGCGGGATTCACCTGCGTCCCGCCCCGCGTCGGCCGCGCGCGCGAAGAGCTCAAGGAGAAACTCGCCGTCCAGCCTTGGCCGCTCGGAAGCTGCTGGTTGCGGATCCTGTCGACATCCGCGCCACTGCTCCGCCCGCCGATGGTCCCGAAGTCGGTCGCCGAACTGGGCCCGGATGCCGACGTCGCATGCGAAGGCTGCGGGGCGTTGGCGGGCGACGTCGCGCCCGCGTCCACTTCGGTCCGCGCCCCGCCGAAGAAACGGTAGAGCGGCGCGAAAATAGCGCTGTTTCGATTCAACGAAAACGAGGCACGCACATCTTCCCGGTACGGACTGAACTCCGCTGTGTCGCTGGTCAGGCTTCCCTGGAAGAGCGAGTAGTTGACGCCAAGATCGATGCCCGGGAGGAGGTCGGACTTCAGCGTGTACCCGATGCGATCGGTCGTCAGGCCCTGCGTCCAGAGCGCAGTCCCGCGTCTCCGACGGATCTCCTTCAATCGTTCGAAGTCGTACCCCAGCTGGGTGAACGTGAGCGAAATGAGCCGCACTTTCCGCCCGCTCTCCGGCGTCGTGTCGGCAGCTGATCCCACTTTCGCCTCGATATTCGTCGCGAGCCCGAGCGAAAGCCGGTTCTGTCCCAGTGAGCCGAGGTACGTCGACCGCTTCTGCCCCGTCGCGAAAAGGAAATCGTTCGACACGGTGGCCGCAGGGGCGAAGTTGTATCCGATCGTGGGAGAGAGCGAATGCCGGAGCCGACGCACCACGCCGATGCCAGGGAACAAGCCATAGAATGTCGGTGATGCGCTCACGCCGTAGACGAGGCGCACGCTCTGCGCCACCCACTCGCCGGCGCTGTAGTGCGTGCGGACAAGGAACGCCTGAGGGTCGACCTTGGCGATGTTGACGCTGGGCACGACGTTCCACGAGCCCTGCAGCAGAGGCGGCAGCGCGAACCC
>JBKJKH010000151.1:0-3285 GCA_046597595.1 Gemmatimonadaceae bacterium | reverse complement strand
CGCCGGCGTGATCGCCGTTGCCGCGCCCGCCGCTGTGCTCTGTCCATCGCCACGCGCACTGGCGATAAGCGCCCGCGCGGCGGCCGTGCCGGTTGCAGTGAACGTCACGAACGTCGTCGAGTCGAGCGCCGCGACCAGCGTATTGCTCCCCGCCAGCGTGCCGAGCGTCCAGCGCGGAACGCGAGCGATGCCAGCGGCATTCGTTCGCACGCGTACTTGCGCGGAATCCAGGCTGCCACCGCCAGTGGCGATACTGAAATTGACCAGCGCATTCACGACGGCATTGCCGAAGCGGTCACGCACGGTCACTGCCGGCGTCGTTGACACATTCGTCGCCACCGTCGCCCGCACTCCGTCGCCCTCGACCTTGGCGAGTGCCACGGCACCGCCCGCGCGACTCGAGATCCTGAACACTGCGAGGGACGTATCGACCGCCGGGGCGACGAGCCGCGCACTGATCGAGTCGTCGCTCACCACGGTGCCCAGCGTGTAGGTCGCGCGCGCGATGCCGGCGGTGTCGGTCACCGCTGCGCTGTCCGACAAGGTGCCCGCGCCGCGCCCGATGCGGAATTTCACCGGCGCACCACCGACGGCATTGCCGAAGGCGTCGCGGACCTTTGCTGCAAATGGTGTTGCCGCGGGACTTCCCGCGACGCCGATCTGTCCGTCACCGCCCGCGACGCCGATGCGAGCCGCTGCGCCCGCAGTCGCCGTGGCGGTGACGCGGACCGTGTCGAACGCCGCAGCGACGAGATGGACGCGGTAGAGACCGGCAACGCGTCCAAGCCGTGGCTGCAAAGACAACCGGCCATTGAGATCCGTCACGCCAAGCGTGTCAGTGATTGTGGCACCGAACGGCCCGAAGGCGCGCGCGCGGACCACGATCCCAGGAACGCCAAGGCTGTCCGCAGCGAGCACACGCACGACGATGGGAGCGGGCGTCGGCTGGTCGACCTGCGCCGACTGCCCATTGCCGCTCTCGAGGCGGAAGATCACCGCCCGCGGCGCGATGACCACGCGCGCGGAATCCCGGATTCCGTTTGGCGTGCGCACCCGGACGAGGAGCGGGCCGCGCCGCGTTGGGGCAACGAGCGTTCCGACATCACTGACACGCGCAAAGGTCGTGTCGCTCGAAGCCCAGGAGGTCAGGAAAGTGGTGACGTTCGCACCGGTGGAATCGCTTGCGGTCACGCGAAAGCGGATCGAATCGCCGAAGGTGAGGGCGGTGTCGCGCGGAGCGATGGTAATCCTCGCGACGCTCGCTCCCGGCCCGACGTAGGTCATCGGGATGATGACTGGCCGGTTACCGCCGAGCGTGCCGACCGTGGCGCGCACTTCTCGAGTCCCGTCGAAGAGCAGTTGAGTGCCGGCAGTGAGGCGCATCTGCGCCTGAAACGACTCGCTTCCTGACGTCACCTCGACCTGCAGCGTGAGCGCAAGCGAGTCCGCGTTGGCGGGGAACGCGACCGCCGTATCAAGCACGATGTCGGTGGAGCCTAGCCGACGCAGGGTCACGCGCACGCTGTCGACTCGAGCGCCGGTTCCCGCCAACGACACACCGCTCGCAAATGACGGCGCCACGTTCACCGGTACAATGGTGCCCGGCGCAACGCCGTTCGGAGCCTCACTGCACGTTGCGGCAATGATGCCCGCGCCTGCAACCAACATGGCGCGCACGCAGCGCGAGAGGAATCGTTCGATCACCGTGGCAAACTCCTGAACTGATTCATATGTCGTGCTCGATACGCCCATGTCTTTCCAGCGCGTGGCCTTAGAAGAGATGGACGATTTCTACGGATTCACCGTCACGTGTTTATCAGCCGTGCCCAGCAATGAGCGACACTCCGCGAGTGGCCGCGCCGAGAGAGTCATTACTTTTGGTGATCGTGCTTCCCCGAGTCCGACTTCTCGCCAACCCCGCCTCTGGGCGAGGACGAGGCGCTCGTGTGCTGCCTCATGCACGCGCCGCGCTGCTCGCGGAAGGCCTGGCCGACGACGTCGTCACCACGAGCGCGCCGGGTGACGAGGTGCGGCTCGCGAGGGAAGCCGTGCGCGACGGCATCGAAACCCTCATTGTCCTTGGTGGCGACGGGACGTGGAGCCAGGCTGCGCGCGGCGTCCTCGATGCAGGTGGCGCCGACAGTTGCCGGCTCGCCTTTTTCGCTGCAGGGACCGGCAATGACCTGGTCAAGTCCATCGGCGCGCCCGCTTCCGATTTGAAAGAAACCGCGCGCCTCGTGGCGCGCGGCAATGACCGCCGCATCGACGCAGGGCGCGTCGCCGGACACCTCTTTTTCAACTGCGTCGGCTTTGGATTCGACGCCGCAGTGCTCGAGAGGACGCAGCGCCCCAGCATGCTGCGCGGGAGCGCGATCTACGTCGCCTCCGCCCTGCGCGAACTCTTCGGATACGAGGGACTGCGCGTGCGCGTCGACGGCGCGCCGGAGTCGACACGCCTCATGCTCGTCTTCTCGAACGGGGAATGGTTCGGCGGCACCTTCCACATCGCGCCCGGCGCCCGCATCGATGATGGTGCGCTGGACATGGTTGCCATCTCGAATGCCGGCACCTTCGCACGGCTGGAACTCCTGGCGCGCGCGATCCGCGGGAGACACCTCTCGCGGCCTTCGGTGGAGCACCGCCGCGCCGCGCGCTTCCGGCTTCAGTTTGCCGAGCCGCCCGCGGCGCAGATCGATGGCGAACTGGTGAGATTGCCAACTGCTGACGTCGACATCGAATGCCTGCCCGGCGCACTCCGGATCGCGAGTTACTGACTGCTTTTCTTTACGCTCTTCAAGATCTTCAGGCCGCGCGCCGCAAGAATCTGATCCTTCATGTCCTGCTCGATCCGCGCCGGGTTCAGCGGCTTGAGCATCTCGCGCAGCTGCGGGTCCTCGCCCAGCTCGTAACCGAGCCGCCGGTACAGGCCGGCGACAAGTTGAAGCGTCTTCGTCACTTCCTCCTCGATGCGCAGGTCCACCTGCAGCGTCACCTCTTCGCGCAGTTCCGCAATCTCGGATTCGCGGCTCTGCGTCATGAGAATGAAGATCGAGAGGAAAATCGCTTCGAGAGAGACGACCATGGTCAGGAGCCCGAAGGGGAACGGGTCGAAGCGATGCAGCCCAAACAGACCCATGTTCCACGAAATCCAGATAGCGAACCAGATGCCGTGCAGGGCGAGAAAGGTCGCCGAACTCGCGAAGCGGGTGAGCCCGTCCGCCACTATCTGCATGATCGTGCGGTCGCGCGTGTACTCGGCCTTCAGCGCGCGGCGCGCGAGAATGG
>JBKJKH010000027.1:0-2603 GCA_046597595.1 Gemmatimonadaceae bacterium | reverse complement strand
GACTCCGTCAATCGCATCGACATCCACATGACGGCCGCGGACTGGGCAGCAATGCGCCAGGACGTGACGCAGCTGCTTGGCTATGACTTCGGCGTCCGCACCCGCGGGTGCTGCTTTCACGTCGCGAATGAGCCGAAATATGTCGATGTCACTCTGACGTTCCGGGGCCGCACGTGGAAGCACGTCGGATTCCGGCTCAAGGGTGCGGCCAGTCTACAGGCTGCGTGGAATGATGGAAATCTCAAGCTCCCTTTCCGCCTGAAATTCGACCAGTTCGAGGACGAGTTCCCGGAGACGTGGAACCAGCGACTGCACGGATTCCGCGAACTTTCCGCCGCCCCCGGGATCTGGGACGCCTCGTACCAGCATGACAAGCTCGCAGCGGACGTCTTTCGGCTCGCAGGCGTTCCCGCGCCTCGCACCGCGTTCTATCGCGTCTACATGGACGCCGGAGACGGTCTTCGGTACCGCGGACTCTACACGATCATGGAGTTGCCGGAGAACACCATGCTCAGGGGCCAGTTCGGGGAGGAGCAAGGCAATCTCTACAAGCCCGCGACAACCTTCCAGACGTTCAATGTCAATGCGTTCCCGAAGCAGAACAACGAAGGCTCCGGCTATCGCGACATCGAGAGCATGATCGCGGCCCTCAACAGCCCGCTGCGGACGACCGATCGCCCGCGCTGGCGCGCCGGGCTCGAGGCAACCTTCGATGTCGACACCTTCCTGCGCTGGCTCGCCGTCAACAACGCCATCGTGAACTGGGACACCTACGGAACCAACGGCCACAACTTCTACCTCTACAACCATTCGACGCGACATCTCGTGTGGATCCCGTGGGACAACAATTTCGCGTTCCTCGGCGATGCAGACGTCGTCGGGGCAATACCGCGCGATTACATCTACGGGGGCCTTTCGCTTCTCATGAATGAGGTGGGCGCCGCGTCTCCACTGATTCGATTCCTGGCGGACGATTCGGTTTACTTTGCGCGGTACCGGGCGCACCTGCGGGGAGTTGCCGACTCAGTGATCACGGAGGCACGCATGACTCCGCTCATCGAGAAGTATCACGCGATGATCCTGCCCTGGGTCGTCGGTCCTGGCGGCGAGCTGCCGGAAGCCACGCACCTGAGATCGCCGATCTTCCTGGAATCGCCGGCGGTCCTTCGGGCTCACCTGGCGGTGCGACGCGAGGTTATCGCGCGCTTTCTGCGCTGACCTGACTAGCGCGAAGCGACGCTGAAGTGAACGGCGACGTGAGCACGTGCCCGTCAAGGCCCGTGGGCACGGTGACTCGCAGCAGCGAAAGCACGGTAGGTGCGACGTCTACCACTCGGATACTCCCGGCAAGTGCTTCGTTACGGACCCCGCGGCCCCAGACCAGGAATGGAATCCGCATGCTCTGCTGTGATGCATCCCCGTGTCCTCGCTCAATTCCGCCGTGATCAGCGGTGACGATGACAATCAGGTTCGAGCCGAGCTTTTCGCGAACCATGTCCCACACTTGGCCGAAGGCCAGGTCCGCCTTGCGCACACCGTCAAAGTATCCGCTGGTCATCCATCCGTTTCCGTGTCCTGCGTAGTCGGCGTCCGGTAGATGTACGACTATGAGCTGTGCGACTGGAGTCCTGGACAGCAGGTACGTTCGCAGCTCCTCGACAACCTGGGCGGCATTCCAGGCGCCGTTGCCAGGCGGCGCGCTCAGATACGTCGGTGCCCCTGCCACAGTCAGCGCGCGCAGCTTCCCCTTGCCGGCAAACAAGGCCGTTCGCACGCCGGCCGTCGCGAGCACGTCGAACACGGTGGCCACCGTCAGCGGCCTCGAAATCGTCGTGTCATCGTCGTTCCAGGTGATGCCATGGCGCTGCGGCACCAGACCCGTCAGCATGGACGTATGTGCCGGCAGCGTGAGGCTCGGCAGTACGGTCTCGGCGACGAGCGACGACGCACCCTGCGATATGAGTTGCGACAGCGCCGGCATATGCTCGCCATCTATGGCATCGGGCCTCAGCCCATCGATGGAAATGACGACCACGTGCGGCGGCTCGACCGGCGCGGGATCGCTCGATTGAGGATCGGTGCAGGATAACGCCAGGAGCGCCAACAGCGTTGGCGCCAGAACCTTGATCAGGAACATCGGAACTCTCTTCTGCACCTTCAAATATGCCGTGCTCGGCGTCCTGTTCGCTACACTCAACTTGGGCGACCAGGGGGGCCGGCGCACGTTACGGGCGCGTACAGCTGGCGTACGCACGATTGAGCGCCGTTTCAGCTCAATCTCACACAGCAATTTCACACAACTCTCGCCCAAGAGCAAAACGTCGCCTAACGGTGAACGTCAAGCGGCGCAATGAGATATCTGAAATACCAGGGGAGGGAGTCGAACCCTCGACCTCACGATTATGAGTCGTGCGCTCTCACCAACTGAGCTACCCTGGCCCGTACACCAGAATCTAACAAACACGTTCGCACGAAAAAGGCCGGCTCGCGCCGGCCCTATCGTAGTAGCGGGGGCGGGATTTGAACCCGCGACCTTCGGGTTATGAGCCCGACGAGCTACCAGGCTGCTCCACCCCGCGTCAGTCCTGCAAATCTAGTGAGCC